>NZ_JBZVFG010000073.1:0-12837 GCF_058402785.1 Candidatus Magnetaquiglobus sp. | reverse complement strand
CCACTTGGCAAGTTTTCACCTGCATGTCAAGTGAATTTCAAATGCGATTGCCCTGACTGGAGCAGATCTCCCAATTGATCCCCGGCATGGAGCCGCTCGAAAGCCTCCACCACCTGCGGATCGAAACTGGTGCCGCTCAGACGCCGGATCTCCGCCACCGCCTCGACGACGCTCCACGGACCCTTGTAGGGCCGGCAATGGGTCAGGGCGTCAAACACATCCACCACCGACACGATGCGCGCCGACAACGGAATCGCTTCGCCGCGCAACCCCTCGGGATAGCCGCTTCCATCCCACTTCTCGTGGTGATACAGGGCAATCTCGCGGGCGATGCCGAAGTTCTTTCCATCCTTGATGATGGTGCCGCCAATGGCCGAATGGGTGGCGATGCGCGAAAACTCGTCCCGATCCAGCGGACCCGGCTTGTTGAGGATCTGGTCCGGAATGCCGATCTTGCCGATGTCATGCAGTTGACTGGCCTGGGCATACTGTTCGGCCAGGTCCGGGGAGAGCCCCAGGGCCAGGGAGAGCCGTCGGGTCAGCGAAACGATGCGCTGAATGTGCTCGCCGGTGTTGGCATCCTTGGCCTCGGCGGCCTCGGAAAGCATCTGGATCGCCGAACGATGGGCCTGACGCAGCTCCATCTGCATGCGCAACGACTGCAACGCCACGCACACCTGACCGGTGAAGATCCGCAGCAGGTGCAACGCCAGAGGGTCGAGAGGCTGACCATGCTCCAGATAGAGCATGCCGATGGTCTCGTCGCGAATCCGCAGCGGAATCACCGTCTCGGTGGGGGTGAAGTTCTCCCGCAGGGTGGCGGGCGAGGAGTCCAGACGCACATCGCCCACCGCAGCCTTGATGGTGATGTCGTCCTTGTTGAACAGGGCGAGAAAACCGTTGGCGATGCGCACCTCGCTGTGCGCCCCCAGATGGCACAAACCGAGAATCTGGGTGAAAACCCCCGAATAAAACTCCTCGAAGGAGTCGAGCGGATGGAGATACATGCGCGGGGCCGCGCCCAGAATCGCCTCCAACCCCTGGCGGGCCATGTCGATGGTGGTCAGATCGCGGTAGGACTTCAACGCCGAACGGACCGTGGTGTAGAGCTTCTGCGCGGAGAGTTCGCTCTTCTCCTTGTAGTCGTCGATGTCGAAGTGGTCGATCACATACCGTTCCGGGGCCAGTCCCGGCTGTCCGGTGCGGATGATCAGCCGGATCTTCCGATCCCCGAGGGTTTCGCGGATGTGGCGCACCAGCAGCAGTCCCGCATCATCGCTCTCCATCACCACGTCGATCAGCGCCAGGGCGAAACCGCCGGGGGTGTTCTCCAGCAGCGTCCGCGCCTCCTGGGCCGAAGAGGCCGCGACCAGGGACAAACGCCGTCCCGCGAACTGGAACTGACGCAGGTTCAGGCGGGTGACCGCGATCACGTCCGCATCGTCGTCCACCACCAGCACCAGCCAGGGCGGCAGGGCGCCCGGGTCCGTAGTCGCGGTGGTTCCTTTGGCCGACAGCTGCAAGGTGCGTTTTTCGGCGGGCATGGGCGCGGACTCGCATAAGAATTTGTCACAATGCGTCACATTTGTAACAAATTATTCATATGCTGTCAATTTCAATTTTTTATTGACAATCATTATGGAATCGCCCTTGAAAGATGATATTTTTAAAGATTCCATGAATGATGATCAACGAAATTCAGCGCATGAATGCGAATAGTCAATCACCGAACCAACCCACGCCACCGACATCCACGCATCGGATCGTGCCGGCGTTGAACAGGGGTCACCATGCGCTTGACAAGCAGGCGCGCTATCCCCGCTTCACCGCCACCGGCCAGGAGGCGGTGATCCGCACCCCTCGCTCCGGCTGGCTGTCGAGTTGAATCGTGCCGCGCAGCTTGGTCGTCACAAGATTATAACAGATGTACAACCCCAAACCGCTGCCACCCGCCGAACGGTTGGTGGTGAAAAAGGGTTCGAAAGCCTTCTCCCGCACCTCGGCGGTCATGCCCACCCCGTCGTCGGCATAGGTGAGGCTCAACAAATGCCCGCGCACAGCCAACGTGATGTCGATGCGCCCGGCTCGGGCGCCCTCCGCGAAACCGTGGGTCAAGCTGTTCATCAACAGGTTGGTCAGGATCTGGTTGAGATAACCAGGCACCCCGGCCACGCACAACTCCGGGGGACAGACCACCATGACCTCGACGGTACTCTTTTTGAAGGCGTTGCGCAGACTCATCAGCGCATCCCCCACCACCTCCCCCACCACATAGTCGCGCAGCGCCTCGGAGGAGTGGTCGATGCTGGCGCGCTTGAAACTCCGCACCAGCTCCGCCGCCCGCGCCAGATTGCGCTCCACCAGACGCGCCGCCCCCTCGATGGCCTCGATGCCGGCCAGAAGCGCGTCGATCTCCACCTCGTCCCGGGCCAGAAGCTGGGTCAGGACTCGGCTTTCGTCCAGCAGTTGCGTGGCCCCGGAGTAGGCCACGCCGATGGGGGTGTTCACCTCGTGGGCGATCCCGGCCACCAGGCGTCCGAGAGAGGCGAGCTTTTCGCTGGCGATCAGCTCGCCGCGCGTGGTCTCCAGCTCCTCGATCTTCTCCCGCAACTCACGGGTCCGCTCCACCACCTTGGCGTCCAGGGTGGCGAGCAGGTACGAAAGATTCTCCTCCGCGTGATGGCGGGCGATCACGCCGGACAAGGTGTTGACGATACTGGTGAGAAAATGGCACTCCTCCTCCTCGAACACATGGCCGGCAGGCAGATAGACGTTCAACACCCCCAACAGATCCTGATCCGAAAGGATCGGCAAACAGTAGTGGCCATGCTCGCGCATCCCCTCGAAACGGATCTCGTGACGCGGATCGAGCTGGTTGCTCCTCACCATCCGACGCTCGCTGGCCGCCCGGCCACACAAACATTGGCCCATCTCGATGGAGGCGCAGATGGTCAGCAGCCGCGGCGAAAGGTCGTAATGGACCGCCATGTCCAGCCGCTCGGTGGCCCGGTTGTATAAAAAGATCGCGCCACGCTGCTCGACCTTGAGCCAGGGAACCGCCAGCACCACCCGCAGCGCCCGCTCGAGAATCTCCTCCAGGGTCATGGGCTGCAACGACAGCTGCAAAATCGTCGAAATGGCGGTGCGCAGATCCAGGGCGCGCCGATTCTCCCGTTCGCTCGCCCGCAACTCCCGCACCGTGGTCTCCAGCTCGTAATTGCGGGTGGTCAGGCTCTCCTGCATGGTCTTGAGAGAGTGGGCCAGAATCCCGATCTCATCGCGACGGTCCACCTCGATCGTCAACGCCTCGCCACGCGCCACCCGTTGCGCGGTGACGCTCAACCCGTTCACCGCGCTCATCAGATCCAACAGCATGCCGGCCATCAGCAGACCAATGGCCAGAAGAATCGCCAACACCGTGAACTGGGATCGCCAGAACTGGGTGGTCACCAGTTCGGTCTGCTGGTAATCGTGACTCTGGTAGATGGTCTCCAGGGAGTCCATCAGATCATCGAGCGCCTTGCGGGTCTCCTCGACACCGACGCGAAACTTGTCGATCTGCTGGGCCAGGGCCAGCACCTCGCTGACGATGGTGTAAAACCCCTGCACGTAGCTCACCGTCAACACACGGATCTGCATCTTCTCAGTCTCGCTCAGGGCGTCCCCGGATCCGCTCAGCAGTTCGTGGAACCGATCCACCTCGGCATGGAACTTCTCCAGGTGGACGGTCTGCTTGCGATCCATGAAATCCTTCTCGTGACGCCGCAGTTGCAGCATCGAGGCGAGCAGTCGCGACTCCTCATGCCCGGTCAACAGCTGCTCGACCTCGTGGATCTCCTCGCGGATCCGCCCATGCTCGCCCGAACTCGCGTCGAATCCGATGGCCCCGAGCCGTTTGCGGATCGCGGCGAACAGATCCAGCTGGTTCTCCAGCCAGGTCATCACCCGTTCCCGGCTGTTGTCTTCGGGAATGACCCGCAGCCGGTCGAGTTCCTTCAGACGTGGCAGGGCATCGCGCATCAACCCCTCCACACGATCCGCGACCCGTGGATCCTTGACGCGCAAAAAATACTCCACCTCGGCATGGGCGTGGTCGATGTCGTTTTCGATGCCATGCATCAGTTCGCTGATGCGTCGGGTCAGGTGATCGCGTTGCCAGGAGGATTGATTGGTGTCGTAATGGAGGTAGGATTGGGCGACGGTCACGGCAAACGCCGCCAGAATCAGCAGAAAGAACAGCGCGATCTTGCGCGTGAAGGAGAGATCCCGAACCATCGGCTGCTCTTGGAGGGGAGTGCGGAGTCAATCGACCGTCTCGCGAGCCGCGGGATCCGGGGATCCGGCGGCTCGCGGATGCGTCATCGCGACGGCGGCACGTAATCGGGTGGCACCACGCCCTGTCCGGGGGAATCCGACGGATCGGTGGCGGATTCCAGCGGCACCTCATCGGCCTCGGAGTCCAGTTGCGGCTCGAAGGCCGGATCCGCGATCGAAGCCGGAGGCGGTTCGGGCGCGATGGCCGGCATCGGTTCGGCGTTGGCGTCGTCACCGTCGGGAGGCCAGGCGCCACGATTACCGGGATTGGGTTTGGAGCCCTTGCGCTCCTCTTCCACCGGCCTCTTGGGCACCGGATGATCGATGCGGATCGCCGCCGGATTGCCATCCTCCCGGTCGAGCCGTTCCAGGTCGGGGAGTTTCAGGCCACCCTCCGGGATGGTCTGCTCTTCCGGCACCTCGGGCACGGTAAGATACCTGTCGCGCGCCGCCGGATTGGACCCCTCGGCCACGGCGATGCGGCGCGACTGGCCATCCGGATTGTCGGCCATGCGCTCGGCGAGCCGCCAGTCCACCACCGCGCGCAGATCGGAACGGCGCGCCAGGGCCTGCTTGACCGCCTTTTCCATCAACGACCGCAGGCTTCCCTCGTGTTTGAGGTCGGCCAGAATCGGATGGACCTCCAGATACAGCTCGCCGTCGCGCCAACCGGCCTTGGCCGGTTCGTTGACGAACGCCACGCTGTCGCCCGGATTGACATTCGGGAAAAACTCGATGATATCCTCCGGATAGAGCCGGATACAGCCGTGGCTCACCCGTCGTCCCACCCCCAGCGGACGGTTGGTGCCATGCATCAGATAGGCCGGCAGGCTCAGATAGATGGCATGGGTGCCCAAGGGGTTGCGCGGTCCGGGATAGATCGCCTCCGGGAGAGAGGGATCCTCCTTGCGGATCGAGGCCGGCGGACGCCAGACCGGATCGGCCATCTTGCCCGTCACCGCAGTACGTACCCGCGGGGTCATCATCCCCTCCTGCCCCACGCCGATCGGATAGGTTTCGATGCGGTCGCCCCGGAAATGATACAACCGCATCTCCGGGAGATTGACCACGATTTTGGCCGGATTGTTCAGTCCGGGCAGCACCTTGCGGAAATCCATGCGGATTTTGCTGCCCACGCGCGGACCCCAGGGATCCTGATCCGGATTGGCCAGCATGATCTCGTTGAAACCCATGTGGTTGTCCCGCGCCAGGATGATCATGGTATCGTTGGCCGTGGCACGATGACGGAAATAGGTGCCGCCGATCACCTCATCCTTGCGATCCTTGAGCACATAGCGGCGCCGGGGCAGATCCTCCGGGGGATCGGCGGAATAGAGCGGTTCCATGCCCGCGATCCAGACCCACGCGGCCAACGCGACCACCCCGAGACGAAAACCGCTCCGGACCGTGGCACGCCCGCCAGGGAGGTCCGCGGTCGGGGGATGAGGGGGTTCTCCCCCGATCATGCAACGTACGCGACACGCCATGCCCAATCTCTCCTTCCCGCTTTTCAACCCGCCAGCACGCGACGCAGCAGATGCAACGCGGTCTGACTCGCCCGCCAACGCACCTGTTCGCGACTGCCGGCGTAGAATCCCCGATGTTCCAACAGCATGCCCTCACGGCTGCGCACCGCCAGATGGACCGTGCCGACCGGTTTCTCCGCGCTGCCCCCCTCCGGGCCGGCGATACCGGTCACGGCCACGGCCAGATCGGCCTCGGAGAGCCTCAGCGCCCCGGCGGACATCGCCTGTGCCACTTCGTAGCTCACTGCCCCGCGACTGGCCAGAAGATCCCCATGCACCCCCAGATCGCGCATCTTGGCCTCGTTGGCATAGGGGATCCAACCGGAGGAGAGATACGCCGAGGAGCCGGGCAGAGCCGACAGTCGCGCCGCCACCAGACCGGCGGTGCAGGACTCCGCCACCGCCACCTTGACACCCGCCTCCCGCAGACAGGCCGCCACCACCTCTTCCAGGGGTTTCGGGGAGGTGGCATAGATGCGATTGCCCAACTGCTCGGCGAGACGGGTCTGGTAGGCCTCGCCGAGAGTGGCGGGAATCAACAGGCCGGCATCGCCATTCGGCAGATCGCACACTCGACAGGCGGCATGCAACGCCGCTCCCGGTTCCGGGCCCAGATCCAACGGTTCCCCGGCCCCCTCCACCATCCAGCAGGCGACCGACCGTTTGCGCCGACCCCCGTTTCCATCCCCGATCAGGCCACGCAGGATCTTCACCAGCGCGCGTCGCGCCGCCCAGATCGACCGTTCGCAATAGGCCACCGTGCGGCCCCGGCGTTGCAGGATGAACCCTTCCGGGTGTCCGGCCTCATCGGTCAGGGCGCGCGCGCCGAACACCTTGAGCTGATCGGAGTCATCCCCTTCCAGCCCCAGCGACAGCCCGAGACTCGACACCAGCGAGCGGCGCAGGCGCCCCCCCTGGCCATCCCCCTGAATCAGGATCAGGGGGTACTCCTCGGAAATCTTGCCGGGATCGAACGGGCCATCGCCATCGATCTCCATCAGCGCCACGGGACCGATCCCCAGGCACTCGAGGGCGAGATCGAGGTAGGGGCGTCCGGAGGACGGCAACAACGCCCCCTGTTCGCTCCAGCGTGGCATGACCAGCAAACACTTCATAACCAACCCATCCAGACCAGTCCATGAACGCACAAGGCGGCATACACCCCGGCGGCCAGATCATCCGCCATCACGCCCCATCCCCCCGGCAGTTTCTCCAGGGCGTTCACCGGCCACGGCTTGAAAATGTCGAACAGCCGGAACAACGCGAATCCGATCACCATTCCCATGGCGCCATGTGGGGCATCGATCATGGTAAGCAAGAATCCCGCCACCTCGTCGATCACCACCTCCGACGGATCCTCCCGCCCCGTCTCCCGGCACACCACCCCGGCGCTCCACACCCCGAGCACGCCCACCACGAGCAGGATCGTCCAGGCCCCGATCTGGGGAATCTGCTGGCTTAAATACACCAGAGGCACCGTGGCCAGCGTGCCCCAGGTGCCGGGAGCCTTGGGAAGCAGTCCCGATCCGAAAAAGGTCGCCAGAAGATGGGAAGTACGGAGCATGGGCATGCTGGGCTCTATCCAAGATTGGGAATAAAAGGAATTTCAGAACCAAACCGCAACCATTACGGGATGCGTCGTTTCCCGCAAGATTGCCGTGCCTTCATGAGCGTCGTTTCCAAAAATCGGAAACGACGCTCATGAAGGCAGCGCGCAGCGTTTTTGCGCAAAAACCGCGAAAAATGCTTCTTTGAGGAAGAACGCGCTCAAGTCAAAAAACAAAGTCCCAAGGGCTTTGCCCTTGGAGCCTACCAGGGGGATAATCCCCCTGGTATATTGGACCCTTGATCATGGAACGACGCATCCCGTGATGGGGGCGGTTTAAAAAGCCGAAGTCCAGAGCCGAACCTCGGAGACTCCGTTTCCGCACCTCTGCCGGGAAGCTCGCGGTCCCCCGTCCCCCGCGACGATTCGGTTGCCTCAATGCCCCCCCAGGTAGGCCCGCCGCACCTCGGGATCGGCCAGCAACCCCGTCCCTCTCCCCTCCATCACGATCCGACCGTTCACCAACACATATCCCCGATCCGCCAGGCGCAACGCCTGATTGGCATTCTGCTCCACCAGAAACAGCGTCGTACCCTCGGCCACGATCTCCCGCAACGCCTGAAAGATCCGTCGGATCATCAACGGCGCCAATCCCAGACTCGGCTCGTCCAACAACAACAACCGCGGCTTGCTCATCATCGCCCGCCCGATCGCCAACATCTGCTGCTCCCCGCCCGAAAGGGTCCCGGCCCGCTGCCCGATCCGCTCCCGCAAGATCGGAAACAACCCGTGAATGCGCGCCAACACCGCCTGATCCACCTCGCCCCCAGGCGAACCCATCACCAGATTCTCCAACACCGTCATGCCGGGAAAAATGCGCCGCCCCTCCGGCACCTGCGCCAGACCCAACCGCGCGATGCGATGGGTCGGCAAGTCGGTGATCTCCTGACCGTCGAACACGACGCTCCCCCGCAAGACGCGCGGCTGACCGAAAATGGCCATCAACAACGTGGATTTGCCCGCGCCATTGGCCCCGATCAGCGTGACGATCTCTCCCTTGCCCACCTCCAGGGTCAAATCCCGCAACACCTGGATCTGGCCATGGGCCACATCCACGCCGCTCAACCGCAGAATCGGTTCGGACCTCTCCACCTCACCCCTCCTCCGGCGCGCCCAGATAGGCCTCCAACACCGCCGGATCGTCGCGCACCACCTCGGGACGACCCGCCACCAACACCTGACCATGATCCAACACCACCACATGGTCGGAGATCTCCATCACCAACCCCATGTCGTGCTCGATCAGACAGACCGTCACCCCGTGACCGCGCCGCAGGGCAAGAATCCACTCCGCCAGCTCGTCGGTTTCGCTGGGATTGAGACCCGCCGCCGGCTCATCCAGACACAACAGACGCGGCTCCACGCACATGGCCCTGGCGATCTCCAGACGCCGCTGCCGGCCATACGGCAGGGAGCCGGCCATACGATTCCCATCCTCGGCCAACCGAAAAAAGTCCAACCATCCCCAGGCCCGCTCGATCGCCTCGGCCTCGGCGCGCCGGTAATCCGGGGTGGCCAGCAGACCGGAAAGGAGGCCATTGTTCACCCGTGCGCGCTGGGCCACCAGAAGATTCTCCATCACGGTCATCTCGCGAAACAGCCGGATGTTCTGGAACGTGCGCACCACCCCGACACGGGCGGCCAGGGCCGCGCCCCCGAACATCTTGTCATGAAGACGCCGCGCGAAGGCCGCGGGCGAGACGAAATCCCTGCCGCGCCATGGTCCACCCAGCAGGTCGTGCAGGGCCACCTCGTGGCCGTCCAGGGGATGAAAGCGCATCTCCCCCTCGCTGGGGGCGTAGAATCCGGTGAGACAGTTGAAGACCGTGGTCTTGCCCGCGCCGTTCGGACCGATCAAGGCGGTGACGCTACCCGGTTTCACGTCGAAACCGACCCGGTTCAACGCCACCACGCCGCCGAAGCGCATGGAGAGATCGCGCACCTTCAAAAGCGGCGGGGGTCTCATCTCCCCACCTCGGAGCGATGGAAGCGGGCGCGACGGATCCCCATCAGGCCGCGCGGACGCCAGATCATCATGAAGACCATGGCCATGCCGAAGGCCAGACCGCGATACTCGGCGAAGTCGCGCAGCACCTCGGGGAGCACGGTGAGGATCACCGCCGCGATGATCACCCCTCCGGTGGAGCCCATGCCGCCGAGGATGACGATCGCCAGGATGTGGGCCGACTCCATGAAGGTGAACGAGGTGGGATTCACGAACCCCTGGGAGGCGGCGAAGAAGACCCCGCCCAAGCCTCCGGTCATGGCCCCGAGTCCGAAGGCCGACAGTTTCACCGACACCGGCTGGATCCCCAGCGAGCGGCAGGCGATCTCATCCTCGCGCAGCGCCTCCCAGTTGCGTCCCAGGGGCATGCGGCGCAGTCGCCGCACCACGAAGATCATCCCGGCCACCACGATCAGCAACAGCAGATAGAAAAAGATATCCCTGGTTTCACTGGCATAGGGGATCTGAAAGTATTCGTGGAAGGTGGTATGACCCGGCTGGGCGCGGCGTCCGAACTCGAGGCCGAACAGGGAGGGGAACGGCGCGCGCACCCCATTCGGACCCCCGGTGAACTCCATCCAGTTGTTGAGCACCAGCCGGACGATCTCGCCAAATCCCAACGTGACGATGGCCAGGTAGTCGCCGTGCATGCGCAGCACCGGAAAGCCGAGCAGGATGCCGCACAGACCGGCCAGGATGGCCGCCGAGGGGAGCGCCAGCCAAAAGCTCAGGCCCAGATACTTGAATCCCAACGCATAGCCGTAGGCGCCCACCGCGTAGAAGGCAACGAAGCCCAGGTCGAGCAGGCCGGCCAGTCCCACCACGATGTTGAGTCCCAGGGCCAGCAGAACATAAATCAATGCCAGGATCGCGACGTTGAGCCAGTATTTGCCGATGAACCAGGGAAGCAGCAAGGCGCAGACGAGGGCCAGGCCGAGGATGAACGGACGGTTGCGATCGATCCAGCCCACCGTTTCGGACGAAGGGGCTTGCTCGACCGGAAGCCGGGCGCGGCGTGACTCCAGGTAGAGTCCGAGCAGGAACCTGCCGACCACCACCCCGGCGGCCAGCCACAAGGGTCGCTGCCAGTGTCCTTCCAGAGTGTAGCCGGTGAGGGTGACGCCGGTCAGGGGGGCGAAGAGCAGCAGGGCGATCAACCCGGTGAGGCCGGCATCGCGCAATCGCGTGGTCCAGCTCATGCCACCTCTCTCCGGCGCGTCATCAGACCTTCTCCACCTCCGGGCGACCCAGCAGGCCGCTCGGACGAAAGATCAGCACCAGCACCAGCAGCGAAAAGGCGAACACATCCTTGTAATCGGTGTTGACGAAGCCGGAGAAGATCGATTCGGCCAAACCCAGGATCACCCCCCCGAGCATGGCTCCGGGCAGGGAGCCGATCCCGCCCAGCACGGCGGCGGTGAAAGCCTTGATCCCGGTGACGAAGCCAATGAAAAAATCGAACGAACCGTAGTTGAAGGTGACCAGGGAGCCGGCCACCCCGGCCATGCCGGCCCCGAGCACGAAGACGATGGCGATCACCCGATCGGTATCCACGCCGAGCAGGCTGGCCATGACCCGATCCTGCTGCACGGCGCGGCAGGCCCGTCCGATGGCCGTGCCGTGGATCAGATACCACAGCAGCCCCATGCCGACGATGGCGGTGACCACGATGAGGATCTGGGCATGGGTGATCTGGACGAACTGGTCCGGTCCGCCATCAAACAGCCGCACCCCCCCATCGAGCAGCGTGGGGGTGCCCTGGGTGCGCGCGCCCTGGGAGAGTCGGACGTAGTTTTGAAGAATCAGGGACATGCCGATCGCCGAGATCAGCGGCGCCAGCCGGTTGGAGGCGCGCAGCGGACGGTAGGCGATCCGCTCCACGCTCCAGCCATACAGGGCGGTGACGACCATGGTGAAGGCCAGCACCAGCAGGATCACCACCGGGATGGACTGCAATCCCCATGCGGTCAGAGCGGCGAGAACGATCGCGGTAAGATAGGCCGCGATCATATACACATCGCCGTGGGCGAAATTGATCATGCCGATGATGCCGTACACCATGGTGTATCCCACGGCGATCAGGCCGTACACCGAACCCAGGACCAGCCCGTTGACCATCTGCTGGGCGAGGATGTGGCCATTCACGGCAATCGCTATCGAACCTCCTCGTACTTGCCGTCCGAAGTCCAGCGATAGATCACGTAGTCCGAGACCTTGAGGTCACCCTTGGCGTCCCAGGCCTTGGTGCCCATGACGGTCTCCACCGGGTTGGCCTTGAGCCAGGCGGCCAGCGTCGCGCCGTCGCGGTTCTTGTTGGCGGCGAGCGCGGCGGCGATCGACTGCATGGTGGCGTAGGAGTAGAGCGTATACCCTTCCGGTTCGTAACCGGCCTTGCGGAACTTCTCCACCACCTCCCTGCCTGCCGGGATCTTGCGCGGATCGGCCCCGAAGGACATGTAGACCCCCTCGACGAACCTGGGACCGCCCGCCGAGGTGACGAAGGTGTCGGACATGATCCCATCCCCGGAGACCAGCGGGATGGTCAGACCCTGTTCGCGCATCTGGCGCACGAGTGGTCCGGCCTCGCTGTGCAACCCGCCGAAGTAAACCCCGTCGGCCTTGACCGCGCGGATTTTGGTGACCAGGGCGTTGAAATCCTTTTCGCCGCGCGTCAGACCTTCGTAGAGCACCTCCTTGAGTCCCAGCTTGCCCAGATGGCCTTTCATGGCCTCCGCCAGCCCCTGGCCGTAGGTATCCTTGTCGTGGATCACGGCGATCTGTTTGGCTTTCAGCTCCTTGACCAGGTATTCGGCCCCCACCACCCCTTGCTGGTCGTCGCGTCCGCAGGCGCGGAACACGGTGGAGAACCCTCTTTCCGTGACCAGGGGGTTGGTCGAGCCCGGCGTCATGGAGAGGATGCCCGCCTCGGCGTAGATCTCGAAGGCCGGGATGGTCGAGGAGGAGCAGAAATGGCCCACCACGGCGGCCACCTTTTCGAAATCGACCAGTCGGTTGGCCACGGCCACGGCCTGTTTCGGCTCGCAGGAGTCATCCCCCTTGACCAGCTCGATCATTTCGCCGTGGATGCCGCCCTTGGCGTTGATGTCCTTGGCCGCCTGTTCGGCCCCGCGCAGGAACTGTTCGCCGAAGGCCGCCTGGGGACCGGAGAGTGGTCCGGCCACGCCGATCTTGATGGTGCCAGCCTCGACCGGCGTGCCCGACAACCCCCAGAGCAGGGCCAGAACCCAGGCCGATCCCATCCAACGTGCATGTCGCATGTTCAAGCTCCCTCCAGGAAAAACCGTCCGTTATGATTCAGAACCCCAAAAATTGATGGGGTCCAGGGGCCAATGGCCCCTGGTGGGATCCAAGGGCAAAGCCCTTGG
>NZ_JBZVFG010000072.1:0-13364 GCF_058402785.1 Candidatus Magnetaquiglobus sp. | reverse complement strand
CGCGAAAATGGGCTTATCTGTGTAAAGCGCGCGAACGGTATAAAGCAATGAGTCACAAGGGCTTTGCCCTTGGATCCCACCAGGGGCCATTGGCCCCTGGACCCCGCCAAATGTAGGGGTCCTGAGTAGTTACAGATACAAGACCACAGTCGCGGGGCTCGGCCCCGTCCCCGCCGGAGACGATCATCGCCCCCGGACCCCGTAACCGTTTTTTTGAACCGTCATCCAAACAGGATCAAGAGCGTCATGGAGTTCCAGTTCGATTCGATCGACGAGGTGATCGAGGATTTCCGTCAGGGTCGCATGGTGATCCTGGTGGACGACGAGGATCGCGAGAACGAGGGGGATTTCGTGATCCCGGCCCAGTTCGCCAGCGCGGAAGCGATCAATTTCATGGTGATGCACGGTCGTGGACTGGTCTGCCTGGCCCTGACCGGCGAACGGTCGCGACAGTTGCAGCTCCCGCTGATGGTCGCGGACAACAATGCCCAGTTCAAGACCGCCTTCACGGTGTCGATCGAGGCCAAGACCGGCGTCACCACCGGCATTTCGGCCCACGATCGGGCACGTACCGTGGCCGTGGCCATCGACGATGCCAGCTCGCCGTGCGATCTGGTGCGACCGGGCCATATCTTTCCGCTGGTGGCCAAGGATGGCGGCGTGCTGGTGCGCGCGGGACACACCGAAGCCTCGGTGGATCTGGCCCGCCTGGCCGGACTCAAGCCCTCCGCGGTGATCTGCGAGATCCTCAAGGCGGATGGCAGCATGGCGCGTGTGCCGGATCTGATCGAGCTGGCGCGGCGCATGGGCCTCAAGATCGCCACGATCGCGGATCTGATCTCCTTTCGCACAGCCCATGAACAGCTGGTGCGGCGGGTGGTGGAGACCCGCATGCCCACCGATTTCGGCGGCGAGTGGCGGCTGATCATCTTTGCCAACCAGGTGGACGATTTTCAGCATGTGGCGCTGGTCAAGGGGGAGATCGACCCCGAAGAGCCGGTGCTGGTGCGGGTCCACTCCGAGTGTCTGACCGGTGACGTGTTCGGCAGTCAGCGTTGCGACTGCGGCAGTCAGCTCCACGCCGCCATGCGTCAGATCGGTCAGGAGGAACGGGGCATCCTGCTTTATCTGCGTCAGGAGGGGCGCGGCATCGGCCTGGTCAACAAGATGCACGCGTACAATCTGCAAGATCAGGGGTTCGACACGGTGGAGGCCAATCTGGAACTCGGCTTCCCGGCGGATCTGCGCGATTACGGCATCGGCGCCCAGATCCTGCGCGATCTTGGCGTGCGGCGTCTGCGCATCCTGACCAACAATCCCAAAAAGATCATCGGGCTGGAAGGGTACGGGATGGAGGTGGTCGAGCGCGTGCCGATCGAGATCCCGGCCCGTTCCGGCAATGCGGCCTATCTGGAGGTCAAGCACCACAAGATGGGTCACCTGCTGCGGCAGTTCGCGGGTGCGGACAAGGCGGCGTCAGAGTCTGGGGAGTGAGATCGGCATGAGCAGTGACATCAAAACGGTGGAAGGCCATCTGGATGCCAGTGGCGCACGCTATGCGCTGGTGGTGGCCCGTTTCAACAGCTTCATCACCGAACGGTTGCTCGAAGGGGCGGTGGATGCTCTGTTGCGTCATGGGGCGAGCCGGGAATCGCTCACCGTGTTGCGGGTGCCGGGCGCCTTCGAGATCCCGATGGCCGCCCAGAAAGCCGCTCAAAGCGGTCGTCATGACGGGGTGATCTGTCTGGGTGCGGTGATTCGCGGTTCCACGCCCCATTTCGATTACGTCTCCGCCGAGGTGAGCAAGGGGGTGGCGGCGGTGAGTCTGGAGAGCGGCATTCCGGTCGGCTTCGGGGTGCTGACCACCGATACCCTGGAGCAGGCGATCGAACGGGCCGGCTCCAAGGCCGGCAACAAGGGGTGGGAGACCGCGTTGAGCGTGGTCGAGATGATCGACCTGTTGAAGAAACTGGCTGGATAGTCTCATCAGCTGTCGAGCAAGGTCGGCGCGTGCGAGAGGGGGGCGGTATCAGGCCTTCCTCTCTTTTTTTCAGAAGTTTTTCGCAGATGACGTAGCAGGTCGGACAATCACGCAGAGGGATTTGATCATTGAGCATGAATGGCATTTCATCGCATCCACGGTCGGGAACGGGATCGGGCGCGGCCAACGGGACGCGGACCGGGACTCCGGAGAACGGCACGGGATTGAGTCGTCACAAGGCCCGCGAGTTGACCTTGCAGGCTCTCTATCAGTGCGACATCACCGGCGATGGGATCCATCGCGCCGTGGTGCAGTTGTGCGAGGACAACGCGGACGGTCGCGCGGATCTGGATTACTTTCAAAAGGTGGCCGCCGGCACCTGGAGCCGGCTCGAGGAGTTGGATCACTGGATCACCCTGGGGGCGAACAACTGGTCGTTGTCGCGCATCTCCACCATCGACCGGAACATCCTGCGCCAGGGGATCTATGAGTTGTTGGCCGAGCCGGAGTTGCCGGTTCAGGTGGTGATTCACGAAGCCATCGAGCTGTCCAAGCGCTACGGCGGGGATGGTTCGGGGGCGTTCGTCAACGGTGTGATGGACAACGTGGCGGGTCGGATTCGTGCCACGCGGGCGCAAACCGAGGGAGGTATCCCATGAAGGAGGAGATCGCCACGACCCTGGCCTCGGTCGGGGAGTTTCCGTTGATTCGGGAGTTCTTCCAGCCATTGCGTTTGGAAGGGGTGGCCGGGGTGGTGGCCGGGATCGGGGACGACGCGGCGGTTTTGGCCGTGCCGCGCACCCAGCAGTTGCTGGCTACGGTGGATGCCCTGATCGAGGGGATCCATTTTTCCGCCACCGACGATCCGTTTCTGCTTGGACAGAAGGCGTTGCGGGTGAATCTGTCCGACATCGCGGCCATGGGCGGCAAGCCGAACTGGTATCTGTTGTCGGTGGGTCTGCCGGGAGATACCCCTTCCCAGTGGCTGGCGGAGTTCACCCGCGGGCTGCGTGCCTGTGGCGAGCGGTATGGGGTGACGATCGTGGGAGGCAATACCACGGGATCCTCGTCCGGTCGTACGATTCATGTGACCATGTTCGGTCTGGTGGGTCAGGGGCGGGCCTTGTCGCGGGGGGTTGCCGAGGTGGGGGATCGGATTTTCGTGACCGGCACCGTGGGCGATGCGACGCTGGGTTTGGCGGTACGGCAGGGGATGTTGACCGGGCTGGACGAGGCGGACCAGCGTTATCTGGAGGGGCGTCTGGATCTGCCGGAACCACGGGTGGCGTTGGGGGTGGCGTTGGCCGATGCCGCGGCGGTACGCGGGGTGATCGATGTGTCCGATGGGTTGGTGGCCGATCTGGGGCACATTTGCGAGGCGTCGGGCAAGGGGGCGCGGGTGGAGGTCGGACGGATTCCGTTATCCGAGGCTGCGCGGCGTTTGGTGTTGCACGATCCGGGGTTGATGCGCCGCATGCTGACCGGTGGTGAGGATTACGAGTTGTTGTTCACGGTCGCGCCGGGTGCGGTGGAGATGGTGCGCACGTTGGGGGAGCGGATTGGAGTGCCGGTGACCGAGATCGGGGAGATCGTCGCGGGGGCGGAGGTTGACGTGGTGGGGTTGGATGGGGAGCGCGTGGTGGTGGAACAGGGGGGGTGGCGGCATTTTTAGGGGTGTAACGGGCGATGCGGCAGACGAAACTCTCACTGACCCAGAAGGTTCTTGGCGGATCGCTGCTGGGATTCGCGATCACGATCTATTGGTTGGTGATCGTTTCCGAGACTCAGCTGGAGCGGGCGATGCTGGATCAGGTCTACCGACATGCCCAAAGCTACCTGGTGAGCATTGCCCGTCTTCTGGAGGCCATGCCATCCGGGTCCAGCCGTGAGCAGTATCGGCAGGTTCTGTTGTCCGGTTTCGAACCCGAACGTCTGGCACATCTGGATTTCAAGCCCAGGGAGATCTATCTGTACACGGATCGGGGCCAGGTGATCGGTCATACGATGGTCGGAGATCACCCCGACAAGCCCATGGATGGGGTGTATGGTCAGGTGATTCGGGAAGGCAAGGCGATCATTTCGTCGGACCTGGCCACGGTGATCGAAAATCGGGAGTTCGATGGGCATCCGACCGTGGATGTCATCATTCCGGTTCGTTTGGGAGGTCGGCAGGTCAACGCCGGTCTTGAGGCGGAGCTGGACATGGCCGAGCTGATGCGCCAGATCCGGATCAACGACGATGCCTACGAAAAACGGATCGTGCTGTTGATAACCGCCTCAAGTGTATTACTGTTGTTATTTGTATGGTGGTTGATGCACCATCTGGCCATTCGTCATGTGCGGCGATTTTCCCAAACCATGTCCCGCTTTGGTTCGGGTGAGCTGGATGCGCGCATCCCCTTGTCCTTGCCGGGGGACGAAATCGGAGAGCTTGGACGTGCCATCAACGGCATGGCCGACAACATCGGACGGCTGATGCGCGAACAGGAGGAGAGCTATCTGCAAACGCTTCAGGCGTTGAGCAAGGCCCTGGAGGCCAAGGATGCCTACACGCAAAGCCACTCGGCGCGCGTATCGAAATACTCGGTCAAACTGGGGAAACATCTGGGGCTTTCCGAAGAGCGTTTGAAAAGCCTCAACAAGGGTGCCCTGATGCACGATCTGGGCAAGATCGGGGTGCCGGATGCCATTTTGAACAAGCCGGGGCCTCTGACGGATGAAGAGTATGCGATCATGCGCGGACATGCGCGCTACACGGCGACGATCATGCGTCCGTTGCATCGGTTTCACGAGTTTTTGGAAATTGCCGCCTGGCATCATGAGCACTGGGATGGCAGTGGCTATCCGGACGGTCTTGCCGGGGAGAACATTCCGCTGTTGGCGCGCATCGTGTCGATTGCCGATACCTGGGATGCCATGACCGGGGATCGGGTTTACCGCAAGGGCATGTCTCCGGCCAGGGCCATGGAGATTCTGGAACGGGAGAAGGATTCCGGGCAGTGGGATCCGCAATTGTTACAGACGTTTCTTGGCCTGATGCGGGCCGAGTCCATGGAGGATGAACCGGCGATGTCCAGGAGCGCGGGCGTGGGATGACCGAACGACGCAAACGCTCGAAGAAAATCGATCCCTTCGAAATCGTCGGCCAAAGGATTCAACCGGGCGAACAGGCGGTGGCCCACATCCCGGTGACCCGCCTGCATACCCATACCCCGGTCGATCTGACGGTGCATGTTTTTCATGGTCGTCGTCACGGCCCCTGCCTGTTCGTGAGCGCCGCCCTGCACGGGGATGAACTCAACGGCATCGAGATCTGCCGCCGCCTGATGCGCCAACGGGTGTTGCGCGGTCTGCGCGGTACCCTGCTGGTGATCCCGGTGGTCAACGTGCTGGGGTTTTTGCACCACAACCGCTATTTTCCGGATCATCGGGATCTGAACCGGTCGTTTCCAGGCCTGGCGCACGGCTCGCTGGCGGCACGCACCGCGGATTTGTTCATGCGCCAGATCGTGGCGCGCGCCACCCATGGCATCGACCTGCATGCCGGTACGCGCCAACGCTACAACCTGCCGCAAACGCGTGGCAAGGCGGGTAACGAGGCGGTCGAAGCCATGGCACGGGCGTTTCACGCCCCGGTGCACCTCCAGGCCGATCTGCTGGATGGGTCGTTGCGCGCCGCCGCCGATCAAGCCGGCGTGCCGGTGTTGCTCTACGAGGGGGGCGAGGCGCTGCGCCTGGACGAGGTGGCCATCCAGGCTGGCTTGAAGGGGATTCTGGGGGTAATGCGCCACCTGGAGATGCTCGAAGGGAGCAAAACGCCAACGGTCGGGTCCGGCGTACCGGACCGGGGGAACACCCCTCCAGCCCAGGCCCGAGGCACCCCCTTTCGAGAGACCCACGGACGGTGGTGGGTGGCTCGTTCCAGCCGCTGGGTGCGCGCCCCGGAGAGCGGCTTGATGCTGCCGGAAAAACGGGTCGGCGCCCATGTGCGCAAGGGGGAGTTGCTCGGCCATGTGGCCAATCCCCTGGGTTCGGAAATGGTCGAGGTGCGCGCCGATCGCGAAGGGGTGATCATCGGTCACACCAACCATCCCCTGGTCCATCAGGGGGATGCGCTGTTCCATGTCGCTTTTGTCCCGGATGCCGGGGCCCTGCAAGAGATGGTGCAGGGAACCTTGGGCACCGTCCTGCACGAGGGTTTGAACGATGAATTCATGTGACGAGACCACCACCACGACACAGGGCGACGCCACCGACGCGTTGACCCCCACCCAGCGCAAGCATCTGCGTGGACTGGCGCACGGCCTGCAACCGGTGGTATGGGTGGGAAAGGAGGGTCTGAGCCTCAATTTGTTGGCCGAGATCGAACGGGCCCTGGAGGATCATGAGCTGATCAAGATCAAGTTCAACGATTACAAGGAGGAGAAGTCCCTGATCCGCGAGGAGATCGAACTCGCCACCGGGTGCGCCCACGCGGGGACCATCGGCCATGTGACGATTCTCTACCGTCCGCGCCGCGAGGTGGCCAAACGCAAGATCGTGTTGCCCGTCAAGCCATGAGCGGCGGTCCGGGCGGGGTGGTGCGCCACGAGGTGCGCCTGGAAGGTGCGGTGCCGGTGGCGGTGACCCTGGTGCTGGCGCGGGGTGCGGAGGTGGAGGTGGATCTGGTGCGACACACGGTGACGCAACGGGCCGGTGCGCCGTTGAAGCCGCGTCATGAGGCGTGGGTCCGGGAGATCGGGGCCTATCTGGCGGGCCAGCATCTGCTCGAGAGCGCCGAGGCGCGACGTGAGAGCCAGACCGACGGGCGCGCGGCGATCACCTTCGAACCGCGTCCCAAGCCGGGGATGATCTGGTGGGGATGAGTCGCGAACAGGGGGGAACGGACCAGGAGGGTGAGACCATGTGGATGGGGAACGGGGATCCGGAAAAACGGGCGCTCTTGGATCTGTGGCGGGAGTTGGAAGCCGGGGAGCGGCAGACGCTGTTGCGGTTCGGACGGTTTTTGATCAGCGACCGGCCTCAGACCGGGAGCGGTGCGCCGGTCGAGGTCGTTTCCGTGGAGCCGCTGGCCATTCCACGTCCCGAGGTGGAGAGCGCGGTGGCGGGATTGAAGCGGTTGAAACGGACCTATCCGATGATCGAGGCGGACGGCGCGGTGCTGTCCGAGGCGTCGCGGATTCTGATGGGCAAGGTGACCGGGGCCACGGACCGGGAGATCATCGATCAGCTGGAGGTTTTCTTCGGCGGGTGTTATGAGACGTGGCGGGAGAAACGCGGGACTTGAGTCGCGCGCCGTGGGCGGGGTGGAAGGATCCCGCCCGTTTTCTCACGATCTCCGGAGGGGTGGGGAAGGGGGATCACGGTCCCTTGGGAGCGGGCGCGGTCAGACGCGGCGGGGGTTGATGCTCTCCCGGATCCTTGCGGGTGGTGAGGAGATCCTCCAGGACCAGTCCGAGCAGAGATGCCAGCACCACTGCGGCCAGCCACCCTCCCACGCGCCCTTCCAACCAGGATGGGACGGGCAACGGCTCCGGTGCGGAGGCGGGGTGCAGGGCCCGCCAGATCATGCCGATCCCGTACACCAACCCGAACAGGGTGGCCACGCCAAGCGTCAAAAAGATCAGGATGCGCATCCCATTCTCGTCAAAAGAGCGACGCTCAATTGCGTCATGACTCTGGCGGTCGCGCCCCAGACCCGATTGCCCTGATGGTCGAAATGGTCGGCCCGCGGAGAGAGATTGACCGCTTCCAGAAAGAATTGCAAGGGAATCAGGAGTGTTTCCGCGACTTCGGCTGGATCCGGGGTCAGAACGAAGGGTGGATCGAGCCGGGCTGCGAAGGGATGGATCAAAAAGCCGGTGACCTGGGTCGGCGTGGGGGGCAAGAGTCCAAGGATCGCCGAGGGATCGAGACGGATTCCCAGTTCTTCTTCCATCTCCCGAAGGGCGGTGTGCAACGGGGAGGGATCCTCGGGTTCGGCGCGACCGCCGGGAAAGCCGATTTGTCCGGGGTGGTGGGCCACGCTCTGGGTGCGGCGGATGAACAGAAGATCCCAGCTTTCGCCGTTGGGGATGAGCGGTATGATGACTGCGGCCTCGACCATGGCGGTGGGAAAAGAGAAGCGGGCCGCATGAACTGGCCCGCTTTTTTCATACAGAGAGGAAACGATGCACGCCTCGGTGCAACGGGCGTTCAGGAGCGACGGCTCCACCAACGGGAGGCGCTCACTGGGCGGCACGGAGCACGGGGACGGATTCGCCATCGACCGGTTCACTCAGGGCCATGGCGAATTGCGGAATGCGTCTGCCGTTGTTCGCCGAGGGGTTGACGAGATCATGCCGTGCCTGGGCATGCGTTCGCTGGATCGTCAGGTTGGGCGAGGGCGGTGGGGCTGCCCTGGACGGGATATCCTGTTTGTTGAGACGTGCCTGTTTGGTGGGGATGGATTTGTCACCCGGATGCTTTCTGGATGCCAGGGAACGTTTTTTGCTGTTGGCGGTTTTCTGGTAGTAGTCCAACACCTTGCCCACGTAGCGTTGGGTTTCGGTGAGGGGCGGGACCCCCTGATAGCGTTCGACCATTTTGGGTCCGGCGTTGTAGGCGGCCAGGGCGTGGGGGATTTTTGGGAACTGTTTGAGCATTTGATTGAGATACCGGGCGCCGCCGCGCAGATTCTGCTCCGGGTTGTGGATGTTTTTGACCCCGACGAGTTTGGCGGTTTCGGGCATGAGCTGCATCAGGCCGATGGCTCCGTCCGGTGAGACGCTTTCGTTGTTGAAGTCCGATTCGGTGGCCACCACGGCGCGCAGCAGATCGGGATCGAGATTTTCCTGGATGGCGATCTTGGTGATCAGGCGGTCCAGGGGGGTATCGGCCCTGGCGTTGGCCGGAGCGATGGAGATGGCGACCGTGAGCCAGAACAGAGCGGTCAGCCGGTTGATGTGGAACTCCCGACGGGAGGTCCACGTCACGGGGGTGGAGGGGGTGGTTCCCCCATCAGGTGATTCCGCGGGGAGGGAGGAGCAGGATACCGGACAGTTGACGTCCGCAAGGATCCTGGTGTCGATGAACCGCGCGGCGGTGACTGAAGAAAAAGGATTCCAGAGCATAGGTACATTGTTCCAGATTGAAGATTTGACGAGCGTCAAGTCCGGTCTTGATGAGCCGTGCAAGGACGTATCCAGGTAAATCAAAGGCCATCCTAGCCGATTTCTTCTCCATAGAAAAGAAATTTTGGCAATCCATGCCAATTTTATCCTGTGTTGCAATAATAACTTGTTCTCGAAAGTCAGTGTTTACTTCATAATGCTTCGGACCGATACATGGACCGATCAGCACCCGCAAGTGTTCCAGACAGGCCCCGTTTTCCAGCAGGACAGTCAGGGTATTCTCCAGGATTCCGGCCACCGCGCCGCGCCAGCCGGCATGCGCCGCCGCGACGATGCGTCGTTCGGGATCGGCGAAGAGCACCGGCGTGCAATCGGCGGTGAGCACCGCGGCCACCACGCCGGGGCGATCGGTGACCACCGCGTCGGCATCGGGACGGGGGCCTCTCCAGCCGGCGACGGCCACGGTATCGCCATGCACCTGATTGACCAGGGCCAGTTCCCTGGCATGGGGGGCCAGGGCGGCGAGCAGCGACGCCCGGTTGTGGGCGACGTGCGCGGGATCGTCGCCCACATGATCCCCGAGATTGAACCCGGCCCAGCTCCCCGTGCTCACCCCGCCCCGTCGGGTGGTGAAAAAGGGGAGAATTCCCGGACACGCGACGGAATTTTTCCAGGGAAAAAGGATATTCTCTTGATTTTCCGGTTCCGGGCTGTAACAATGGTGTGTTTTCTTCATCATTGAAGCCTATTAACTCCTTGCTCCTGGGCTAGCGCCTTGGGGCCAGCCGTCCGAAACAAAACCGAAAGGAGGCGCCGTGGCTTATTACGAGTCAATCTTCATTGTACGCCCGGATCTGACCACCGAACAGGTGGATCAGGTCGCGGCTCGCGTGGCCGAGATCATCACCGCCAATGGCGGAACGATTCTGCTGCACGAGATGTGGGGTCGCCGTCAACTGGCCTATCCACTCAAAAAGAACACCAAGGGCTATTATGTCTTCAATCTGGTCGAAGGGGGCGGCGCGCTGATCGCCAACCTGGAGTCCCGCTTGATGATCGACGAGGATGTGCTGAAATTCCAGAACATTCGCGTCAAGAGTGCCAATCTCAACCCGTCGCCGCTGGCTCCGTCCGCCGAGCGTGCCGCCGAGGAGTCCGAGCGTCTGCTGCCGGGTGACGAGGGGTATGGCGAGCCGGATGAAGAGTACGGCGAAGACGAGGAAGAGGAAGAACTGGAGGTCTGATCCGTTCGGTCCCGGGCGATTCCCGCCGGGTCGCGAAACGGGTCCGGCTTGGGGCCTCCTCCCGGAGCAGGGCGTTGAAGCGTGGCACTCCCGTCAGGGAGTCTCACGGGTGGGGGCATCAGGCGGGTTGAACGGATGAGCATGGCCGGAGAAACGCGACCGAATCCCGACGTCACCGTGGCGGAAGCGACACGGGCCACCAACTCCGTGGAGTTGGAAGGCCGACTGATCGAACCGGTCGATTTCCGGGTCACCCCCGCGGGTCGGGCGGTCGCCACGCTGGAGTTGGAGCATCTCTCCACCCACGACGATCCGGAACCGGGTCTGCGGCTGGAGGTGCGCATGGTGGTGGTGGCCATGGGGCCCCTGGCGGAACGGTATCGCGCGTGCGCGGTCGGTTCGATGCTGCGGGTCCAGGGACGACTGAACCAAAAACGGTGGATCCGCGATGATCGGGTGCGCTGGGGTCGTCTGGAGTTGCTCGCCAGGGAGATCCAACGGGTCGATCCGTGATCCGAAGCGCGCAAGCCGGGAACATCGGTCTTTCGCGCAAGCCGGGGATGTCGCTCGACATCGCACGCTTGAAGTTCAGAGGTGTTCACAAACGATCACGCGTCATGCCGGTCATTTCCGGATGGCGCGACAACCATATCGATTGAGGTAGTTGACATGTCCGATCAAGACAACGATTCCAACGAGAGCAACGCGGGCAACGAGGGTGGATCGTCCCGTTATTCGGGTCGTCCGGGCGGTGGTTTCCGTCCCGGCATGGGGCGCTCGGGTGGTCGTCCGGCTCCGGGTGGCGCCGGTGGCGCCCGTCCGGCGGGCGCGGGCGGCGCTCCAGCCGCAGGTGGTTTCCGTCGGCCCTTTTTCCGCCGTCGCAAGGTGTGCGTCTTCTGTGCCGACAAGGCGCTGGAGATCGATTACAAGGATCCCAAGCTGATGCTCCGCTTCATCACCGAGCGTGGCAAGATCGTTCCCAGCCGGATCACCGGCGTGTGTGCCCCCCATCAGCGTCGTCTGAGCAAGGCGATCAAACGCGGACGCAACATCGCCTTGTTGCCGCATCTGGTCAAGTGAGTCGGCTTCGGCCACGCCGGTCGGAGGCCGATCCATGCGTCCGCTCAGTTGGGTGACCAATCCGGTTTTTGCCGGTACCCAGGCCCTGGTGCTGATGATTCTGCCCATGGGGCTGCCCGTGCTCGTGCCGTTGCAGATCTTCGCCCCCTTGCCGGTGCTTCTCACCGCGCTCTGGGGCGGAGCGCAATCGGCCTGGATCGGCGCCACCATTCCGGTGGTGGGTGCCTTTCTGCTTGGGGATGGTTTGCGGTTTCCGCTGACCGCATTTTTGCTGTTTTTCGGCTTTCCCATGCTGGCGGCGCATTTGATTCGTGCCGGCTGGAGAGTCAACCAATGTCTGGCATCGGCGTTTCTGCTCGGCATGGGGGCCTTGCTGTTGTTGTTCGTCTGGTCCCTGGTGATGGGGTTGGACATGCAGGCCGAGACCGCCTTGCAACTGGAGGGCTTCAAGAACAAGGTGCTTGCCGCCATTGCCAAGGAGGGCGGCAATGCCGTGGTCTTGACCGAGGCGCGCGCCGTACTGACTCCGATTCTCGACATGCTGGCTCTGCTCATGCCGGCTTTCGTGGTATCGGGTTGGTTTTTGATGCAGGTGATCAATCTGTTGGCGGCCCGTTTCCTGGTGCGTCGATGGGGTGGGGAGGGTTTGTTCGCCGGTGAGGATCTCACCGAGTGGCGTCCGCCGTTCCAGCTGGTTTGGGTGGTGATCGCCTCCGGGGTGTTCGCCTATGCGGCCCAGGGTTTTTCCAGGCAGTTGGGGGCCAATCTTTTTCTGTTGTTCACCATCCTTTATTTTCTGCAGGGGATGGCGATCATTCAGGCCGGCTTTCGTCGTCATGCTGTTGCGGGTGTATGGCGTACGTTGTTTTATCTGGCGTTGTTTTTCTGGCATCATGTCGTGTTGTTCGTGGCGGCTGTGGGCCTGTTCGATATTTGGGTTGATTTTCGCAAACGTTTCTTTCGTACCAGCCATGACGGGGACGATTCCCCTGGGAGTGAATAGCCATGGAAGTAATTCTGTTGGAAAAGATTGGCAAGTTGGGTGATTTGGGTTCCGTGGTTGCGGTGCGTCCGGGCTATGGCCGCAACTTCCTGATCCCGGAGGGCAAGGCGTTGCCGGCCACCAAGCGGAATCTCGAGCGGTTCGAGTCGGAGCGGGTGGCTTTCGAGGCGCGTCAGCAGGAGATCCTGGAGCGGGCGCAGGCTTTGGCTGCCCGGATTGCCGGGGTTGAGGTGGTGTTGGATCGGCCAGCCGGATCGGGTGACAAGTTGTTTGGTTCGGTGACCAATTCCGACATTGCCGGTTTCTTCACCGAGCGTGGCATCGAGACGCCGCGTGGTTCGATCGACGTGCCTCGTCCGATTCGCACGTTGGGTGAGCATGTGGTGCGCATTCGTTTGCATCCGGACATCATCCCCGAGGTGAAGGTTCGGGTGGAGCGGCGGGTCAACCGTTGATGGTTTTGGGTGATGAGGTGTGACGATGGCGCTTTATGATTACAAGTGCGATGCGTGTGGTGTGTGTTTCGAGCGGGATCATCCCATGTCGGCCCCGCCGGTGAAGGTTTGTCCGGAGTGTGGTGCCGAGAAGGTGCGCAAGATTCTCTCCACGGGTGGGATTCAGATTGGCGGGTCGCGGAGTGTATCGCCGCCGCCGGCCATGCCGTGTGGATCGGGTGGTTGTGGTGGGGGGATGTGCGGTTTGGGGTGAGTGGTTGTTGTTGAATTGGGTTATGGCGCCGTTCGTGGGGGAACCTGCGGGCGGCGTTTTTTTTGGGGGGTGGGGAAAACTGGTGAGGTTCGGGGCGAAGCTCTGAGGTTATGATTTTTATCTTTATATTACTTTTTTTATTTCACGCGCTCTTCACGATAAGCGATTTTGCGCGTTTTTTGCACTAGGGCGTGTTGACATTCAATAATTTGATCCATATCCTGTCTCGCAGGAGG
>NZ_JBZVFG010000071.1:0-13519 GCF_058402785.1 Candidatus Magnetaquiglobus sp. | reverse complement strand
AGAACCCCCTCACCCCCCGTACCATGGACCTCCCTTCGGGAGTTCCATGGTAAAGAAAATGGAGCGGGTGAGGAGAATCGAACTCCCGCCTTAAGCTTGGGAAGCTTAGGCCCTACCATTAGACGACACCCGCGCTTGGCAAATCGCATGACCCTGGAACTCCCGAAGGGAGGTCCATGGTACGGGGGGTGAGGGGGTTCTCCCCCCATCATGCATGTTACTTTGAACCCTGATTGGGAATTCTAGGCGATCCCTGGCCCTGGGTCAACACCATTTTTCCCGTGGAACGCCCGCCAGGGAGCTTCGCGGTCGGGGGGATGAGGGGAGTCTCCCTCCATCAGGTCCGTTTCCCGTGCGCCCGCCAGGGGCCGGATGGCTCCGGATCCGGACCGAGGTTGGCCCTTGACGCGGTTTTTGGGATCGCGGTGAAAAACCGGGTTCCCTTTTGGCGCGGAAGCAGGTAAAAGAGAGGGTCATGAACACCACGACCCCCTCCAAACCTCCCGCGCATTGGCTCGACCGGGTATCCTGGCCGGTGTTGCTGCTATTGGCCGCCTGGCTGGCCGTGGCGCCGATCACGCCCGAACCCCATCTGACCGAAAAGCTGCGCATGCTGTTCGCGGGTGAACTCTCCCGCCCCATCGACATCTTCGATCTTTTTCTGCATGCCTCGCCCATCGTGGTGGTGATTCTCAAGGCCCGGCGTCGGTTCGCCGGCCCCGGCTCGGGATGAACATCGTCCTGATCGGTCCCCGCGGGGTGGGCAAGTCGGGCGCCAGTCGCATCCTGGCGCGTCTGACCCGCTTTCCGGTCCTCTCCACCGATCTCCTTCTCTCCTACGAACACGACGGCCTGCCGATCCCCGCGATTCTGCGTGCCATGGATGGCGATTGGCGTCGCTTCCGCGACCTCGAATACGCGGTGGTCGCCAAGGTGGCGCGTCTGGATGGGGTGATCATCGATACCGGCGGCGGGGTGGTGGTGGATCTGGACGACGCGGGCGGCGAGATCTACAGCGAACGCAAGCTCTCCCTGCTCAAGCGAAACGGCTTCATCGTCCATCTGACCGGCGATCCGGCCCGTCTGGCCACCCGGGTCGCCAGGGATCCCAACCGTCCCGCCTTGAGCGCCGCCCACTCCGAAGAGGCGATCATGCGCCGTCGCGAACCGCTCTACCGTCGCGCGGCGGATCTGACCGTCGATGGCTCGCGCATGCGTCGCGAGGAGCTGGCGGAGTGGATTTTCAAGCGACTGCCCGGCGCGGCGTCCGGTCTCCATTGAGCGCCTGTCCGGCCATGGCCGGACACCCCCGACTCTTTGGTCGGGGTTGCGTCTTCTCTCCCGAATGCCGTTCATCACCCCCGTTGCCCCCCGATCGTCCGCCATCGTTCCGGATTGTCCCGGTTGGGGACATTTTTCGCTTCTCTTCTTGATCCGCGCGACCGATACAGCTTCGCAAGCGGGGATTCCAAGGCGTCTTCCCGCCGGTTTTCGAGTGTTGCGTATGTAACGGAGGTGCATCATGAAGATCTCCTGGCCAACGGATCACCCGCTCCATCCCACGCGGGTCGCGGAAAACAGACTTCGGCAACAGGCCGAGGAGACCCATTTTCATGCCCCGGAACGGCCTCGCATGATCCAGAAATCCGATCGGATCACCCTGTCGGATCCGGGCGTCACCAGCGGCGCCCTGGTCGTGCCGGTGCTGTTCTCGCCTCACATCCTGGTGGAACGCCACATTCAGGGGATGGTCAACGAGGCCATGAGCGCCGTTCTGCACGAACCCACCCAACTGCCGGAACCGGATGAAATCCGTCAGGTGGTGGTGGTCAAGGAGTGAGACGGCTGATTTTGGGAAATTGATGAAAGAATCGATTTTTTGATTTGCATTCAGCCCCATTCGCTCCTATTTTCACCTGCTTGACCGTGTGGTTGCAAAATCGCTTTTGCGCGTTTCAAGCCGCTTTCCGGGAGAAGAATAGAGAGCCATGATCCGGACTCTTGGTTTGGTTGTCCTTTCGATGCTGGCGTGGATGACCCCCGATGGGGCATGGGCCGGTGATCCGACGCCCCAGGCTCCCCGCCCGGCGGGTTACGATCCCAAGGTGGCCTGTGAACGCTACGCCCGCGAGGATGGCATCCAGCCCAACCATCTGGTCGATTACATGAATCAGTGCCTGCGGGATCTGGCCAACGACCAGATGCACGCGGAAGAGGAGCCGGATCCGGCTTTCAACGAGGCGGAGGCGGAGGCCCTGTTGAATCCCCCTGCCTCGCCCAAACCACCGGATCCGGTCAAACCGGCGGGGGCCAAGCCGCCAGCCACGGGTAAATCCCCGGCACCGGCGCGCCCGAAACAGCCGTGAGCGCGCTTCTGGCCGGAGCGGCATGGGCGTGGAGCGGTTCCTGTCTGATCGGTATGGGTGTCGCATGGAGTCCCGACGGAAAAGGGAGAGAAGCATGAGCGAAAAATGGATGGTATCCGCGATGTTGGCCGGTGGGGTGCTGCTGGGGGCCGCGTTGGCCGGAGCGGCGGAGGCGGTTCCCTCGGAGGAGGAGTTGATCGCCCAGTGCAAGCAGTTCGCCATCGAGGACCAGGTTCCGCCCAAGGAGGTGGATGCCTATGTCACCCAGTGCGTCCTCGATCTGAAGGAGCAGTATCTGCCGATCGGCGGGATGGACAATCCAATCTTCGCCCCGCCCATCGAGGGGCTGAAAGATCCCTTGAAGGAT
This sequence comes from Candidatus Magnetaquiglobus sp., assembly GCF_058402785.1. Classification (NCBI taxonomy): domain Bacteria; kingdom Pseudomonadati; phylum Pseudomonadota; class Magnetococcia; order Magnetococcales; family Candidatus Magnetaquicoccaceae; genus Candidatus Magnetaquiglobus; species Candidatus Magnetaquiglobus sp. Next base: position 10,786 of record NZ_JBZVFG010000071.1, on the reverse strand, counting down.
CCGCCCAAGCCGCCGACCCGCTAACGTCCGGGATGGGAGGATCCCCTCGCCCCGGAGCGTGAACCGCCCTTGCGGGCGTTCCATGCCGACGGTCCCGACGCGTCCCATGCCTTGCCGGATCCGGATTCGATCGACACCCCGGAGCCAGGCAAGACATGGGACGCGTCCCAAACTTATGCCGCATGGTCGAACTCATCCGGCACGGCCCACCACCTCAAGCCGTGTTCGCGCCCCCGAGCCATCGACCTCGTGGGTGACCCCCCGCACCACCGCCCGGTATCCCCCTCCGCGCCACCCATCCCGCACCTCGATCAGCTCTCCGGGCAGAATCTCCGGACGATGCACCAGGCTCAACCGGATCGCGCGCATCGGCTCCCCGGCGTCCAGTTCCGCCTCGGCCCTGGCGCGTCGCGCACGGGTGTCGGTCAGCAAGGGCGAGACGATCTCCCGCTCCCGCCAGGGTGGACCCCCGGCACGGGTCATCACCAGCGCGTGACCGGGTTGGAGGGTCTCGACCCCGCGCGCCACGAGCAGCATGGAAAAATCGTCCGCGCCCGCCACCCTGGCCGGCACCTTCAGGGGATGACACCGGGCATCCGCCAGAGTGACCAGCACGCGGGCCACGGCCACCCCCGTTTCCGTCGCGGTGACGGTGCGGCCATCCGGTTCCAGGGTCAGGGTGCCGAGATCCGCGCCCATCCAGACCACCGATTCGATGCGACTGGCCGGGCGTGACAACACCGCACGCCGCCGGTTCTCGAAACGCAACAGCTCGGTGCGACCGCGCGCCACCGTCTCGCCGGGCATCCAGTCGCCACTCGAGGCCGACAGCCCGTCCAGGGTCACGCCCGGCGAGGCCATGGCCAACACCCGCACCGTCTGATCGGGCTCCGGACCGCCCGCCGGAATGGCCAGGGGATCGACCTCCAGCCAGATTCCCGGCTTTTGCAGCTCGTCCGCCTCGGCGCGTACCGTCACCCGGTTGATGCGCGTGCCCGAAATTCCCATGTCGCGCAGCTCCAGCAGGTCATCTCCGGCATCCAGCTCATGAGTCGGGGTGGTTCGTTCCCAGTCGGGCAGGGGATGGGGATGACGCGGAGCCAGCTCCAGCACGCCATCGGCACGGGAACGGATCTCCCCGCCAACCGCGGAGGCGATCCGGGCGGCGATGCCCAGGGGGGTCTCCTGGTCCGCGCGCAGCCGGAACGCGGGGAGCAGCCAGTCGGGAAACCCCCAGATCACCGCCTCGCCCAACGCCTCCTCGACCGCCGTCCGTGCCGTGACCGGGTGTTCCCAGCTCCAGGCGCGCGGTGGCGCGAAGGGCTCCCCATGGCGCGCCGCCACGCCAAGCAGGATCCATGCCCGTTCCATCCGTCCGGATTCCGTCAGATGCCTCCCCTTGTCGAGAAGCAGCATCCGGAACGACATTCCGGCCCAGCCGAGGGTCACGGTCTGCTCCAGATTCGGCTCGATGACCCCCCCGTCGCGGGCCGGAACCAGTCGCGCCCGCCAGGCCACCTGATCGGGGCTCCAGGAGAGCGAGGCGCTTTCGAGGACGACCCTTTGGCCGTCGAGGGTGATTTCGGGCCACGGAGGGATGCGTGGCACCCCCTCCCCGAGCAGGCGCCACCACCCGTTCCGCGCGGACCGCGTCGGATCGCGGCTCAGGAGCCCGAATCCCTGCCCGAGCCGGGCCATGCGGGTCGCGCCGTCGGCGCGGGGCTGAACGAGCTGGAGGCCGACGCGCCGGAGGAGCGACCAGAACGCACGTCGTCCGGTCGCGATGCCATCGTGCAGCGGTTGTCGGGATCCTGACTCCAGACTCGATTGCCACCTCTGGAGGTGCTCGGTCCCGCGCGGCGTCCGTTCCGGCAGGGTGAAGACGCGCCACTCCAGATCCACCCAGTCGGACAGATCGCTCCACGCACCCTGATCGTGCCAGACCACCCCGTCATCCGACCACTGGCAGCGCATCTCCCGCGGTGCCTGATCGAACAGAGCCGGCAGGATCCACAACGCATCGATCGCCACCGCCTGGCCCGCGCCAAAGTCGCAGGCCACCCAGGACTCCCCGAAGGGTTCGTCGTTGGACCACCAGGTCTGCATGTCGTCGTCGAACAGATAAACGGCATCGGCGTCGTTGTGGCTGGCCAAGGCACTGCCCTGGCCGCACAGATTCTCGGTTCCACCGAATCCTCGCATCTGAATCCCGGCGAGGGTGATCCAGCCGTTGATGCCAGCCGTGGAGCGCGTCATCAGCAAACGCCAGTAACGGTGTGCCATTCCAAGCCTCACTCCGGTTGTGGAAAAAAGAGGATATCCTCGAAACGGGTATTCGGACCCTCCACCAGGGTGGCGATCTCACTGGGATAGTGGAGGGGCCAATGGGACGTGCCGTAGGGAACCTGATCAACGTTCCAGATCAAGTGACCGCTGCGTTCGTAGGTGTCGCCCAGCAGATTGGCGGCGCGTATGCCCGGCAGGGTGTGGGTGTGCGAAAAGCCGGTCACTTCGGAGGTGCTGTACGGAATGGTCGCGGTATAACCGAACGAGGTGGTGATCTCCAGCTGCATGGCATTCCAAACGGAGCTGGCACCGATCCCGATGGTGAGGACCAGATCGTGGTAGGTCATCACCCGTTTGTCGCTGTCCGAGGTGGGTAGCGTGTCCGGAGGGGTGAGGTTGTCGATGTACTGGTGCGGCATGAACCAGTGGGTTCCCGAATAGCCGATCGTCAGTTTGAGATCATATGTCCAGCTGCGCAACCTGTAGGTGGGGGTCCAGACCACGATCAGGATCGGCAGACGGAAGCGAGCCGACGGAACCGCTCCAGAGATGATGTGCTCGACCGAGTAGGGGACGCTCGAATAAATCGTGGAGCGCCGAATGGTGTGGAACGGATCCGGATAGGTGGTCGTATCGATCACATCGAAGAACGGGATCTGAACCGTGTGGCGTCCGGGCGGCAGCGGCAGGGGATCCCCCTGATCGGACAGATAGAGGCGTGGATGGGTGGTCTCCAGGGTGCGGAGACCGGTGGTGACCAGATACAGTCGCAACCAGCTGCGCTCCTGACCCACCAGTTCGGTCAGCAGGGCCTCGTTGAAGGCGATCGTGTAGTAGGACTCCTCGTACCCGCATCCGATGACCAGACCCGGCACCGGCGCGTAACAGCCCAGTTCCGGGTCGGCATACGCCGACAGGGAGCAGATGAACTCCCAGTCGCTCGAATAGAGCTGCATCACCAACCATTCCGGCGTGGTCGGGGTGTACTCCAGGCCATCGTCGCGGCGGATCTGAAACGAATAGGTCAGCGCGGAGTAGGAGAAGCCCACGATCCGGTCGAACGGACCGGCAGTGAGGACGGGGAAGGCGGCGGTGGCCATGGCGGGAACTCCGGAATGGAGGATGAATCAGGCCGAACCGGCGAAACGAAGCGTCAACTCCGGACAACAGCCATTCTGGGAGGATGGATCGCACGGGCTGCCGTCGGCGCGCTTGAGCTTGAGCACCATCCCCACGGTCCGCTCCACGTCGATGTAGATCTCGGTGCTGCCGGGGGCGAAGATCCGTTCCATGCGCACCTGGCGCGACTCCTCGACATACTGGAACCTGGGATTGCTGGCCGCCTCCACGCAGTCGCGGATCGCGCTCATCTCCCGTTCGTTGAGCAGGGAGGCGTTCGGCTGGATCGCCTGTTTGCAGCGGTCCCAGCAGGTCGGCTTGGCCGGGGGCTTGTAGCGGTAGTTCTCCCCCTCTTTGGAGAAGGGGGAGGGATCCTTGCTCCGGTGTCCCGAGGGGGTGTCGGCGCGCGCCGGCCAGTAGGCGCGGCTGAAGGCGAGTTGCGTGGCGTCGTTCGGTCCCACGGCGATGATCCGCACCGGCGGCACGGCGGCATCGTGGATGTTGCCGGCCAGCCAGGCCAGACGCATCTCCCGGAACAGCTCCGGCGAGGCCTGGGAGGCTCCGTTGTCGTAGGTGATCTCGTAGAGGGAGAACTCCGGCGTGTACGTCACCACCAGGGCGCCGGTCACTTCCTGGTCATGGACGAACGAGGCGCTCTCCGGATCGAAGCGGGGCGGATGGGTCTCCTCTCCCTGGGCGTCGAAGAAGCGTGACTGCTCGAGGATGCGCGCCGTGGGCCGGTCGTGATGGTAACGCAGCCGTTTGACGCGGGTTCGCACCCACGTCAGGGTTTCGATCAGGGATTCCTGGCGACGCCCGAGGGCGTTGGCGGTGCCGCCCATCACCGTGAGGCGCACCGGATCGGCGCTTTCGCGGGCGCAATAGAGCCGTATCCGCTTGACGCCGGGCGCCACCTGGATCAGCGCCTGATCCAGCCATGAGGCATAGGCCTCCAGCGGTCGCTCCAGGGTCCAGTTGGCCACCAGCGCCGGTCGCACCTGCACCGGGCGGGCGCCGTGATCATCCGCCACGCGCAGTTCGAACGGGGGGCGTTCAGCCTTGGCGCGCGGCGTGCAATCCAGCAACAGAGCATCTTGCGGGGTGGTCATGCGCTCTCTCCGCTGATGGCCACGATCACCTGGTTGCCCGAATGGCTGTTGGCTCCCGCCGGCACGGTCCGTTTTTCCCAGAAGGGAAGGGCCGCCGGATGGGTGACGAAGGTGATGGTATCCCCGCTGGCGAAGGTCCCGCCCCAGGGTGGCGAGCCTCCGGTGATGGTGAAACAGGGTTTGCCGAAATCGGGATTGATGGCCGAGAAGTCGTTCTGGATCGCGCCGCTCCCCACGATGCCCAGATCGTTCCCCACACAGATGAATTGCGTGGCGCTGGTGAACGTGAGGGTCCAGGTCTGCTCGATGGTGCCGATGTGATCGAGGGTTGGCGGGAAACCGGTTCGGTCGTAGCTGCCGGCCTGGGAGGAGATCTGCCAGCCGGTCAGGCTGGCGGCGATGTCGGCCCCCTCGAGCACGGAGGCCACCTTGGTGACCCCTGCCGCGTAGTTGCAGGCCGGGCGGTTGCCGTCGGCCAGGGTGAGTGTGGCCAGATTGCCGTTCCAGGTCACCGCGTCGCTGGCGGCCAGGCGCAGGAATTCGCTGTTGCCGGTGGGTGCGTCGAGGCTGGTCTGGTCGGAGACGCGGATCATGTCCCCATTCTGGAAGATGGCATCGCCGTTTGCGTCGTTGCCCGGTTCGACCACCACCTGCAAGGTGGCGTCATCGGCGATGATCGGGCTGTCGAGGATTCCCACGCCGTGGCAACGCGTGTAAGCGTTGGCTTCGGCCTGGGTATCGGTTTGGGTTCCGGCCAGCAGCACCACGCGGTCATCTCCGGGCGTGCCGGTTTCGATGAAGAGGCGCGGGGCGATCAGGGACAGGTCGTCGTCGTTGGCGATCTTGATGAAATTCTTTCGATATTTGACCGATCCGGCGTTGCGTTCCGCTTGGGGGACATCGGGCCAGACGTTGTTTTTCACCCCGTCCGGGATTTCCAGCGCGGACATCGTGCCGCCGTTGGTCGGGCCGTCGTTGACGTTTCGTGACCGGTACCATTTGATTTCACTGCCCTGAATGGCCATGTTTGCATCTCCGAGAGGGTGATTTTCAGGGGATCGGGACCCCTGCCATCGCAGGGGTCCTGAATCGTTACTTTTTGTCTTCTGGCGCTGGGCCCCTGGAGCCCGGCGGTGGCAAGAGGTCAAATCGTCAACAATCGGATCGTACCCGTGAACCGGTCCTGATGCGGCCAGACCGGCTCCACGGCAAAGGCCGGCGGGGTGTCGTGACGAAAGATCACCGTGCCGTGCCAGTTCTCCCAGACGAGCGGATAGGAGGCCCCGGCCAACGCCGCCAGCACGGCCAGGGCCTCCACCGTGTCGCGATCCAACCAGGCCGCGTCGTTCCGGGCCTCCAGCGTCACGGGACGCCCCGCGAACTGGTTGCGAGCCCAGATCACCGGTTTTCCGCCCAGAGTTCGGACCACCGTCTGTTCGACGAGCGCGGCGGCATGGCGGTCGCTCCACACCAGTCCATCCGGCAACACCACATCGCCAAGTTGTTTCATGTCACTCCCCAGCCGTCACGAGACGCGTGGCAAAACGCATCGGAAACAACGCCACTTCCCCGGTGAAATGGGCCCCCGGCGCGTTCACCATCCGGAACGGGGCGAATCCCGTCCCAGGCGACCAGCCGAGCAGCGCCCGACAGACCGCGTTCAACACCGGTCCGGCCTCGCGCCGTTCGCCCGCGCCACCCTGGGCGTCACGGACGTTGCGTACCGCCACCACCACCAGCCAGAATTGTTCGAAAGCCTGCTCGGACCCGGCATGGGCGAGGGGCGCGTGACCGTCGAAGATCAGATAGAGGGCCGGCGTCGCGCCACTGCCTGCCGGGATCTCCTTGATGTCACGCGCCCCGCTCACCCGGCGCGCCAACGGCAGACGAAGGCGCAACCGCTCCAGAATCGGCTCTTCGGCCACGAAGAGATCGTCCATGCGCTAGAATCCCCATAAGGTGGTGTGGTCGAAGGCGCGCGGCGCGGCGTCGAAGGCGGGTGAGCCGGCACTGCCCGCCACCACGCCGGTGGCGCCCCCCGTGATTCCGGTTCTCCCCGCGCCCAGGGAGGTGAGCCAGGCCATGGCTCGCTCGTAGCCGGCCTGAACCGCTTCGGGAATCCGGTCGCGATGCAACAGACGCCGCGCGATCTCCCCGCACAGACGCGGCAAGGGGCTTTGGGCAATCCGCGCGTCGGAGAGCGGCAACAACTGGCGCGTGACCAGATAGGAGTCGATCAGCCGCGAGGCATCCTCCAACGCCTGGAGGAGCGCGCTGGCGCCGACATCGGCGGCGTCGGTCTGATCCGGGGAGAAGCCGGCGCGGCTGCCACCCTCGAGGGTGAGACGCAGCAGCTCCGGCGAGACCGGGGTCAACTCATCGGGGACCGCGACCTGCGCCAGCTCGCGGGCGCCGAACCACAGCATCATCTGGACGGGTTGGGCGTAGGGCATGGTTTTCGTCACCTCATATGGGTCAGGACGGCATCCCGCTCGGCAGCCGAAACGGGACGCCCCATCAGACGGCTCAAGGGCTCCAGACGCGGCTTGCCGTCGCGGGTCCAGAGAGCGGGATCATGCGGATCGAGCGCGGTGATCGCCTGTCGCAGAGGATCCGGAACGGTCGAGCGATCCGGATCCGCCGGGGCGATGGCCCCGGCGGTCAGGAGGGTGCGCGCCGGTTCGGGTGTCAGCGCCACCTGGTCGCCAGGACGGTACGACAGGCCGTCATGGCGCAACGGAGCGAGCACCCGATGCCAGGTCATGGCGGTCACGCGGGGTTGCGGATCAAGAAGCCGGAGAGGATCCCGGTCAACACCGGCACCCGCTCGTAGGTGACCGGATAGATCCAGCTTTTGGCATTGTTCTCGTAGTAGGGGCGTTCCACCAGCGGATGACCCTCCATGGTGTAGGTGTAGCCGAAGGAGGGATCCTCGATTCCCGAGGATTGGGCCGGGGTGTAGGCCAGGATGGCGTGGTTGCCCCAGATGTCGATATCCTGGCCGGCATCGTTGAAGGCCACCGCCTTGCCCACCGCCACGGTCTGGAGATCCCAGAGGGCGGCGAGCATGTCCGGGGTCACCGAGTCGCGGCTGGTGTACTTGAAGCGGTCCACCACCTGGGGATGGCTTTTGAGGGCGGCGAAGGCCTTGGCCGAGAGCACCAGGGTGTTGGGATAGATGCCCACCGAGGCGCGCACCGCCTCGCGGGCGGCGTCGATGTCGCCGGAGGGGTTGGAGCCGCCATCGCTCCACTGATCGGAGCCGGAGAGGGTCAGCTTGTGGTTGATGTCGTAGTTGTCGGGATTGGTGGCGAGGCTGGCCTGATCGTACTCCAGGGTCAGCGACAGGGCGCGCAGGGCGCCGCTGATGGAGCGCTGGGCCAGATCGATGCCCGGCGCGCGGCTGGCGTCACGTTGATACTCGCGGGGCACCTGGGCTTCGATGGAGTCTTGCATGAGGGCGAAGCTCTTGCCCAGGAAGCCGAACTGGATGCGCCGGGTGGCGGCGCCGGGGGCGCGCCGCACCTGATAGAGCTTGAAGCTCTCGCGTCCGAATTCGAGCACCTGCCCACCCGACACCTGCACCGGCACCTTGGGGAAGAGCACCTGGCCCACATGTTCGGCATGGCGATAGCCCTGGGCGATTTCGGTCAACACCGGGTCGATGACCCGCACCTGATTGGGAGACATGAGCATGACGGATAGCACTCCTTGGATAAGGATTCATGAACGATTGAGAGGGGTCGGGCGATCCGCCGGGATCAACGCCGCAGCAGGATCTCGATGAAATCGCCGGCGCCGGCGGCGGGTTGCAGGGCATCGCCGAGGATGAATTCGGGCGGATCGCCCCCTTCGAGGATGGCGCCGTTGGCGGCGGTGCTGGTGACCGGAGTGGCGCCGGCGGCGATGTGCAGGCCGCTGGTGGCCGGGATCACCCGACCCTGGGCATCGGCGATCAGGGCCTGTCCGCGGGTGATGGCGGCGCCGGTTTCGGCCACGGCGGTGCCGTGGGTGACCACGGCCAGGGCGGCGCCCGAGGTGGCGGCACTCATGGCGATGCCCATGGTCTTGCCGCCCTGGGCGGCGATGACGGCGCCGTCGAAATCCACGGCGCGGCAGGCGGGGATCGTTTCGGAGGCGATGACGGTCAGGGTGAGGATGGCGATGTTCTGTTGGCTCATGATGATCTCTCCTTGGCTCACGCGGTCACGGCCAGGGCGGCGGTGAGGTAATCGGTGTGGTGGGCGTTGGCATGGGCGAGGATGCGCGCGTGGCTTTCGAGACCTTGCGGATCGACGCTGAACCCGGGCGGAACCTGGAAGCGGAGCGCCGGGGATGGGTCACGACCCGCGGGGGCGTGTTCGGCGTAGTCCACCTGGCGCGGCAGCTCCTTGAGGAACCCTTCCAGGAAGGCGCGGCGTCCCTGGTTTTCGGCGAACTCCACCATGCCGGCGTCCGCCAGGAAGACCAGAAAGGCCACCAGCCCGTCGCGGAAGCGGGGCAGCACCCGTCCATCCGCCACCAGGGCATCGACGAACTCGGCGGCACGCGCCTGTTTTTGCGTCTCTTCGGCCTGGCGCAGGGTTTCTTCGCGTTGGGCGATGCCCTCCACCTGTTCGGCGAAGCGGGCTTCGCGGGTCGCCAGTTCCCGTTCTTGCAGCGCGAGCCGTTCCCGCATCTCCTGGAGCGAGGGCTCCTCCTTGTCGATCTTGTCGTGCATGCGTGACTCCATGGTTGGTTGCGGCGGTGTCGGGATCGACTCCGCCTGGGTGGGTGCGCACGCCTCGCCCACGGCCCAAGGGGCGAACGAGGCATCTTCGTGGAACGCGACCTGCGGCAATCCCTTCACCGCCGGGGGTTGCGCCCCCAACAGCCCCACATGGCGCGGGTAGTAGACGCCAGGAGCGGGATTGCCGGGTCCGTTCGGGGTGTAGAAGCTGACCGAGACGTTGCGATAGCGTCCCTGGGCAACCAGTTCGATCACCGTGGGATCGAGTTCGATCAGCGTGGCCATGAGGGTGCCCTCTTCCAGGGAGAGGGCGGCTATCCAGCCCCAGGCCGGGGCGTCGTGGCGCGGATGTCCGATGACCAGCGGCGCTTTCCAGCGTTCCGGGTCATAGGCGGCGACCGTGTGCGCAAGGTCGGCATCGGTGATGACCAAGGTCGTGCCGCTCATGTCCGCGTGACGACCCGACTTGAAAACCGGTATGGTGATGGAGGAGGTGTTCATGGCCGCAGAGTATGCCGGTGGGGTGTGGAAATGGGCATGCGCAGGGGTTCGGCACATTTTTAGGGTCGTTTTTTGGGGTGGATGTGTTAGAATGGGATGGTGGCGCATTTCGGATTTCGATAAATGACGCGACCAGGGAATCTTGAGTTTCTTTAAGAATGGATGAGGGTTTTATGGGTCAATCTCACGATCAGGTTCCCTCTTTTGAGGAGATCGAACTGGACAATCCGATCGGCGCGGTGGAGGAGTTCACCATCAACCAGGATTGGAATGCCGAGAGAACCAACGAATACGAGTTGTGGGCCGAGATGCCTGGTCAGTGGGGCAATCAACGGTTGTGGGTAGCCTTTCACGAGGAGACCGGTTATCTACAGTTCAATGCCTACATGAATCTGAAGATTCCGCAACGTTTTCTGCCTCAGGCTGCGCAGACCATCACGTTGATGAACGAGCGGGTTTGGTTGGGCCATTTCGAGATCTGGAGCGAGGAGCGCACTCCGGTGTTTCGGGTGGTGTTGCCGTTGCGTGGTGCGGAGTTGCAACCGGAGCAGCTTGAGGATGTGATTGCCGCCATCGAGGAGGAGACCGATCGGTTTCATCCGGCCTTGCAATGGGTTGTGTGGGGTGGGAAGACGCCGGAGGAGGCGATTGCCGCGGCGTTGGTGGATACCGAGGGTGAGGCGTGAGGGGGAGAGTGAAGGAACAGACCCCACTGGGGAGGGTGAAGGAACAGATCCTCACTGTTGCAGGGGTCCGGGGACCGCGAGGTCCCCGGCAGAGGTTCGGAGGCAGAGCCTTCGAGGTTTTGGTGTTGAATTTTTTGGTCTTTTGACTTTAGATTTCAGCGCGCTCAAGTCAAAAGCAACGTCCCAAGGGCTTCGCCCTTGGATCCCACCAGGGGGATAATCCCGCTGGACCCTTGATCATGGAACGACGCATCCCGTGATGGGTGCGGTTTATAAATAAAACGCGCGAAAGGCAAAAGAAGAGTCCCAAGGGCTTTGCCCTTGGATCCCACCAGGGGCCATTGGCCCCTGGACCC
>NZ_JBZVFG010000070.1:14097-14221 GCF_058402785.1 Candidatus Magnetaquiglobus sp. | reverse complement strand
TGGGGCGACGACGCCCTTGGCCTCCAGCCTGGGCGTGCCGGGCGGTGGGGCGACGGATCCAGCGGGTGCGGGCGTTGGGGCGACGACGCCCTTGGCCTCCAGCCTGGGCGTGCCGGGCGGTGGG
>NZ_JBZVFG010000070.1:0-13997 GCF_058402785.1 Candidatus Magnetaquiglobus sp. | reverse complement strand
GCGACGACGCCCTTGGCCTCCAGCCTGGGCGGCATGGCCTGGGGAGGTGGTGCGAACGGCGTCTTGCCATCCACGCCCGCGTTCGAGGGGCGGGTTGGTGTGTCCGACGACGTGCCGGTTTTGATCTCTTTGACCTTCTGGCGCAGCTCATGGGAGAGGGTGCCGGGTTGTGGGCGTCCGGCCAGCAACTGCCAGAGCAGCACGCCGATCACCAGCAGCGCCAGGAGGCCGGCTCCCACGAAGAACAGCAGGCGTCGTCTGCCGGCCAGGAATGAATGGGAATCGGGCATGGGCTTGAAACGTTCTCCGTTTTTTTCCGGAATTTCTTCGGTTGGCAGCAATTTTTCCAGGCTGTCCCGGCAGGCATGCACCGCCATGCATGCTGGGGCCCGTGCCATCAATTCGGATGCCACCAGCACGCGGTAGAACTCCTCGATGGTCAAGGCCAGGCCGCATGCCTGTTTGGTGGTGAAATTTTTGCGTGCCATGACCATGAAATCGTTCAGATCCTTATCATCGGCCTGACGCACCACCTTGTCACGGCGCGCCAAAAATCCTTCCAGAACCTGAATGCGTCGCACATCGAAGTAGAGATTTTCGGTGAATCCGGTCCCTTCCTGATGGGTGACGAAGGTGACCAACTCCTCGGAAAAGCCGCGCGTGTCCATGGGGGCATACACCTCCCGTTCTTCGCGCGCCATTGGATTGGTGGGAATCAGACCTTTGAGGGTCAGGGCCTTGAAGAATTCGGTGAGGGTGGACTCATAGCCCCGTTCGCCATCCGGACCGAGCCGTTCGCGAATCTGCTTCAAGAAGCCGTAAACCCCTTCCGGTCGTGCCGAGCGGGGCGAGACTCCGCGACCGCGCAGATGGGACTCGAAATGGCGCACCCGTGCCGCGTCGAATCCCAGGTAGTGGTGGGGATCGTTTTCGCGGGCGTGGTCCAGATAGATCTCCAGGGCCATGGAGGTTTGAATCGGTCCGGCGTATTCGAGTGGAGCGCCGCACTGGCGGCAGGTGGGTGATGGGGTATCCGCGGATTGGGGAAAGCCGCATTGGGAGCAGGTGGCATGGGGCATTGCCGTGACCTCGAAGCCGTCAGATGATCGGGCCGGAATATCCTGAAAGAGGGCGCTTTTGAGTCTTCTGAAAAATATGCAACAATTGCGCCGCTTGTGGGTCACGATGCCGGTTCTCATCATCCCTCCGTGTGGAACAGTTCGGGTGACAGTCGTTCCCAGGCGGCCAGGTAGTCATGCAGGTGCGGTTTGTTGGCGGACTCGGCCACGATCAGTTCGCGCACCCGTTGTTGTTCCTGGAGGTATCCTTCCGGGTTGAACAATCCGCCGAAGTGGGCCATGCGCAGCCAGACCAGGTAGGTGGTCAGGGCATCTCGTTCGTTGTAGGCGATGATGCGATCCAGTTGACCTTCGAGCCACATGCGAGGCACGTCTTCGCCGCTGGCGTCCATTTTGCCGGGAATGCCGGAGAGCACGGCCAGTTCATGCAGGGACGGGGTTCCCGATCCCCAGCCTGGTGTGGCGTAATCGCGCAGGTCGATGTGCCAATCGCTTCCCTTGGCGAAGTAGTCCACCCCTTCCCAGGGTTTGTTGGGTCGCAGGGCGAACCGTGGGGCTTGGATTCCCAGGCAGATGCCGCGTTGCACGAGAATGCGCAGATCCGCGGCCAGGGAGTTGTATCCCACCAGTTGCGGGTGGCGTTCGCCGATGGCGTTCAGAAAGCGCCACACGATCTCTTTTTCGTCGTGTGGGGCGTTTGGATCGCGGGGCAGGGAGAGCAGGGAGAGGGTCACCCGTCCATCGGCGTGTTGGTGGCGTTGCACGGCGGCGATGGAGAGCATGCGGCAGAGGATCGTTTTGAGAAAGGGGCGGGGATTTTCGTCCGTGGCTCCGCCTTTTTGCCACATGGTTTCCATGACCTCGAGGTCATCCGCCTCTTCCGGGAGGTTATGGAGCAGGCGTCCGGCGGTGGGATTGGGCATCCATTCGGCGTCGAAGGCCCAGACCAGTTTATGGATTTGTTTGAACATGGGGTGGAATCACCTTTTCTGAAGTGTGGATTGGGGATCAATTGAGTGCAACCGGGGGAGGGTTGGGGTAGGGGGAGTAACGGGTGCGGTCAACGCGGGGTCCAGCATCTGTGTCACGCATCAATCTTTCAATAACAGATGGATGGGAAAGTTGTTGAGTTAACGTAAGGCACTATTGGAGGCTCTGCCTCCGCACTTAAGCCGGGGACCTTCGGCCCCAGCCCCCCAGCCCCCGCAACCGTGGTGTGAATCCCAACCTCAAAGACAAAAAAACCGGGGGATCACTCCCCCGGCAACTCAAACACACAACACCCTGAATACCATACGACTCATTTGCCCGCAAACGGACGCTTGATCAGATTCGAAACATTCTCCCGACTCCATGGATCACCCCCTGTCTCGGTCGGCGCGGAAGGGAGATACTCCATCGGCTGCTGAAACACGAACATCAATTGCCGCATCGCCCACTCACTCAACAACTCCAATGGCTGACCCGCCTCCGGCGGCTGCGATTGACCCATGCCATACGCCGTGCCAATCCCTACCAGCGAACCCAATGGCTCGCTCACCAACGAACCCGTGGCCGCCAACAACGTACCCGCCACGGCAGCTCGCTCCACCCCGTCATGCTTGCGATTGGGCTGCGACTCCACCCGAATCCGTACCGTGCGAAGCACCTTGCCCTTGGAGATCAAATAGGCGTCCAGGTCGAACAACCCCGGCGAGGTCGGCGAACTGCCGCGCATCTCACGCGGCGAAATCCATAACAAAGCCGGCCAGCCGGAACTCTGACTCATGGCCAACGCCCCCTCCAGATGATAAACCGGACTCCACTCCGGAATCAGCTGCTCGGCCAACTGACCAGGCAACAATTGCCGGAAAATGGTGCGGCTGAAGTCAACCAATACCTCAGGCTGTCCCGCCACCTGCCGGGCGATCGGCAACAGATGCAACTTGGGATAGGGGACGGGCAATTCGGTGACGTTCTCCTCGGAGAGCGCATCCCAACAGACACTCACCCCCTGGGAAGGGGTTTCGCACGCCTTGCGGTGAATCGCGGTCTCGCCAACCACGGGGGCACTCATCAACCCCAACGCGATCAACATGGACGCTTGCCAGTTCTTCATGGTTGTTTCCCCTTGCAGGTGATTGCATTGTCATCACTGAGATGTGATGCAAGGGGTGTGCCGATTTTGTTGAAGCGGGGAGAGGGTGAGAATTCCCGGTTCTCCGGATACCTGACGACACGAAGAACCGGGAAACAAGGTGCAAGAACTCAATACCGAACCAGCTTGACCTCGATCACATTGGGCACGCTGGTCAATTTTTCCATCACCTCCCGGGGCACGTCCTGATCCACGTTGATGAAGGCGATCGCCCGTCCGCCGATCTCCTTGCGACCCAGATGGAAGTTGGCGATGTTGATCTGGGATTCGCCAAGAATGGTGCCGACCCGCCCGATCAGACCCGGCGCGTCGTTGTTGGCCACGAACAGCAAACTCCCCTCCGGGGTGGCCTCGATGGGGATGTTGTTCATGGCCACGATGCGCGGTTCCTTGCCGTAAAGCAGCGTGCCGGTGATGCACCGCTCCCGGTCCTCGGTGGTGATGGTGACCCCGAGGGCCGAGGTGAACCCCTTGTTGGAGTGACGACGCACCGCCTCGACCACCTCGATGCCACGCTCCTCGGCGATCAATGGGGCGTTGACCAGATTGACGCCGGAAAGCATCGGCTTGAGCAGACTGTTCAACACCATGTTGGTGATCGGCTTGCGACTCAAGGAGGCGACTTCCCCTTCGAAAAGCACCTCGATGCGCTTGATGCCCGATTCGTTGAGCTGACCAAGGGTGGTGCCGAGCTTGTCGGCAAGGTTCAGATAAGGACGCAGGGTGACGAGTTCACCCTCGGAGACCGCCGGAATGTTCAGCGCGTTCTGCACCGTGCCCTTGAGGAGATAATCGGCGATCTGCTCGGCGATTTGCACCGCCACCTTCACCTGGGCCTCGTGGGTCGAGGCGCCGAGATGGGGGGTGAAGACCACGTTGTCCAGCTCGAACAACGGATTGGAACGGGCCGGCTCCACCTCGAAAACATCCAGGCCGGCGGCGAACACTTTGCCGGATTTCAGGGCATCGTACAGGGCCGCTTCGTCGATGATGCCGCCGCGGGCACAGTTGACGATGATCACCCCCTTCTTCATCCGCTCGAAGGCGGCGGCATTCACGATGTGCCGCGTGGCCGGAATCAGCGGGGTGTGGACGGTCAATACGTCGATCTGAGGCCAGAATTCGTCCAACGTCGGGCAGAGGGAGACCCCCAGATCCTCGGCGCGCTGCTTGCTGATGAAAGGATCGAACGCCAGCACCCGCATTTTCAAGCCCAGAAACCGCTCCACGACCAACGAACCGATGTTGCCGGTGCCGATGATGCCGAGCACCTTGCCGCACAACTCCCGACCCATGAAACCGTTCTTCTCCCACTTGCCCAGACGGGTCGAGGCGGTGGCTGCCGGGATGTGACGCGCGGCGGCCAGAGCCAGGGCCACGGTCAATTCGGCGGTGGTGGCGGCGTTGCCGAACGGGGCGTTCATCACGATGACGCCACGCTTGGAGGCGGTCGGGATGTCCACGTTGTCCACGCCGATGCCGGCGCGTCCGATCACCTTGAGGTTGGTGGCCGCGTCGATGAGGTCGGCGGTGAGCTTGGTGGCCGAACGGATGGCGATGCCATCGTAGGCGGGAAGAATGGATTTCAGTTCCTCGGGACTCAGACCCGGTTTATAATCCACGTCCACGCCGCGTGCCTTGAGCGCGGCTTCGGCTTCGGAGGACATCTTGTCGGAAATGAGTACCTTGGGCATGTGGCGGTTCCTTGCGAGTGGCGAAAAAGTCCATTGAAAACCCATCCAAAACCAAACCCCTTCAGTCTAACATGGCGCCCGGAGCCTGACAAGCCGGCTCCCGGAGTCGCGCGGGTATTGATCGTGGCCGGCTCGGACCCGGTGGCCGGAGCCGGATTGCAGGGGGATCTGAAGGTGGTGACCGCCCTGGGCGGCTATGCCATGACCGCGGTCACCGCGATCACGGTTCAGGATACCCGCGCGGTGGGAGACGTGGTGCCGCTGGATCCGGAGCTGGTCGCCGCGCAGATGCGCGCCTGCCTGGCGGACGTCGGCGCCGATTGCGTCAAACTGGGCATGCTCGCCAACCGGGCCATCGTCCGCGCGGTGGTCGCGGTGCTGGCCGACCATCCCGATCTGCCGCTGGTGGCCGATCCGGTCCTGGCCGGCACGGGCGGGGGGATTCTGTTGGAAGCCGGAGGGCTGGAGCACTATCGAAAAGAACTGCTGCCGCGCGTTACCCTGTTGACCCCGAATCTGCCCGAGGCCTCAGCCCTGACCGGCCTGACGGTGGAGACTCCCGAGCAGATGCGGGAGGCGGCACGCGCGCTGCGGGATCTGGGCGCGGGCGCGGTGCTTCTCAAGGGGGGCCACCTGGCGGGCGGGATGGTGCGGGACTGGCTGGAGAGCGATACCGCCCGCCGCTGGTTCGAGGATACCCGTCTGCCCGGCACCGGCTTCCACGGCACCGGCTGTACCCTGGCCTCGGCGATCGCCACCGGTCTGGCCCAGGGCCTGGGGCTGGAGGAGGCGATCGAACGGGGGCGCGCCTGGTTGCGTGAGGCGATGGTCGGGAGTCTGGCGCTGGGAGGCGGGCAGCGTCTGTTGTGGCACGGCTGAGAGGGGCGGCGCGGCGTACCCTTTCCGGCCAACGTCGAGCCCCTTGAGTCCAGTCGTTGACACGGTTCCCTGAAAGAGGAAATAATCATTTCGATTATCGACACCAAGCTCTTCAGGTATCCAACCCGGCCATGCTGTTCCAGTCCATTGGCTTTCTGTTCGTCCTCCTGCCCCTGTTCCTGGTGAGTCTGCGTCTCGCGCCTCCCGGAACGGCGCGGGGTCTGGTGATCTTCTTCTTCTCCTATCTGTTCTACTCCGGCAACGAGCCGTTCTTTCTGGTCCTGTTGCTGCTCTCCTCCACCCTCGACTTTTTCACCGCCCTGCGTATCGACCGGGCCGTCACCCCCTGGGGAAGACGGGGCTGGCTGATCGTCACCCTGTGCCTGAATCTCGGATTGTTGGGTTTTTTCAAATACGGCAAGATGCTGTTGCCGAAATTGGCGCCCCTGGGCGATGCGCTGGGTCTGCCCATGCCGGATCCGGAGCTGTTCAGATCGCTCGTGCTGCCACCGGGCATCAGTTTCTACACCTTCCAGTCCATGGCCTATTCGATCGATGTCTACCGCGGCCATGTGCGACCCGAGCGGAATTATCTCAGTTTCATCAATTATCTGGCCTATCTGCCGCAGCTCATCGCCGGCCCCATCGAACGCTATGCCCATTTGAGCGCCCAGCTGCACGCCCTGGTGGAAGGCAAAACCCGTCCCAACTGGAGCGCCGGCCTGGATCGCATCGCCCTGGGGGTGATCCAGAAACTGCTCATCGCCGATCCTTGTGGACTGATCGTCAACGCCATCGCCGATCAAGGGCGTTTCGACAGTCTGGTCTCCAGCTGGACCTTTGCCTTTGGCTTCGGTCTGCAGATCTACTTCGATTTCGCCGCCTATACCCACATCGCCATCGGCCTGGGGTTGTTGATGGGGGTGGAACTCGCCGAGAACTTCCTGTCGCCCTACCAGGCGCCCAACATCCAGGAGTTCTGGCGACGTTGGCACCTCTCCCTGTCCACCTGGTTCAAGGATTATCTCTATTTCCCCCTGGGCGGCAGTCGCAAGGGGCGGATCCGTACCATGTTCAACCTGCTGGTCACCTTTCTGCTGTGCGGATTGTGGCATGGAGCCGGGTGGAACTTCATCGTTTGGGGCGGACTGCATGGCGCGTTGGTGGGCGGTTATACCCTGATGCGCGGCACGCGCCTCGTCATCCGCATGCCACGGGTGGTGGCGGTCGCCCTGACCCTGGTCGTGGTGCATGTCTGCTGGGTCTGGTTCCGGCTGCACGATCCGGAAAAGATCCTGGTCGTGCTCAAGGGGATGATCGGCGGGCATGGTCTGGACAACGGCGCGGTGTCGCCGATCGATGGCGGCTTTCTGGTGTTGGTCATGGCCGGAACCCTGCTTCTGCCCAATGCCGCCCAACGGTGGCCGGGCAGCGCCGGCTGGTGGGAATCCACCCTGCTGCTGGGCGTGGCCCTGGCTGCCCTGCTCAACATTCCCCAGATCGCCCAATTCATCTATTTCCAGTTCTGAGCCGCCATGGATGTGACCTCGATCAACCGGTTCGGCAAGCGGGATGGTCTGCATGAAAGGCTCCGGATCGTCGGCGCCCTGCTCCTGATCGGGGTGCTGGCCTGGTTGGAAATCACCCTCGGCGCACGGTTGGAGGGCGAAAACCGTCGCCCGCTCGAAACGAGCGCTTTCGAACGGATCCCCCTGGAGCAACTGCTCAAGGACTATTCGGGTCAAACGCCGGTGCCGCCCAAACCACCGGGCGTGGCACGGATCCTCTATCTCTCCAACTCCCACGCCACCACCGGCGGACGGGTCTCCGGCCATCTGCGGGGCATGCTCGAGGCCCTCGCGCCGGGTCGCTTCGAGGTACTCGATCTCTCCACGCCGGGCATCGTCGCCTCGAGCATCCTGCAACGCGCCATGCTGGCCATGGAGATGGAGGTCGATCTGGTGGTGCTTCAGGTCGCCTACATCAGTTTTTCCGACCGCTTCAAGCTGGCTTTGCAGGATTTCCACGCGGAACATTTCTTCCGTCCGGGCATCTTCGAACGTCTTCCCTGGGGGTTCTGGTGGCGGAACTACGATGTGGGCATGTTCGCCGATCACCTGGTGAACCGTTTCCTGCGTCTGACCCTCTACCGCAACGAACTGCGCGGTCTGTGGGAGACCCCGCTGCTCGAGCGGGTCGAGTCGCTGAGCGGCTCCCGACCCAGCCGCATCCTTCATGTGGACAAAAACCGGATGATGGCCATGCCCGCCGGCTTCGATCCGACGCTGTTCGACTGGTCGCTCTATGCCCTGGGTCGCGACGGTCACCTGGCCGACCTGCGCGATCTGATCGGGATTCTGAACAAGGCCCGGATGCCGGTCATCGGCGCCAATCTGCCCATCGATTTCGACAAACGCTACACCAGGGCCGAACGAAACGACGCCGATTTCGCCAGGTTCCGAGGCGAACTGGCCGCCATCTTCTCCTCCGCGTTGCGCTATACCGACTATCAGTCGTGCTTCCCGGTCGCCTTCACCACCTACGATCCGTTGCATCCGACCTGGACCGGCGCGCGTCTGCACGCGGCCCATCTGGCCTTGCTGATGGCCGAATCCGGGTGGTGGCGCGACGCTCCGCCGCCGGAGCGGATGCGCCGAACGATTTTCGCCCAGGAACCGGCCATTCCCGACGATTACCGTCAGGCGTTGCGGAAGGTGGATACCTCGGGAGGACGGGCCTATCGCCGCTATGATGTCACGGATCCCTCCGTGGCGTCGCATCTGTTGGGACAGTGGACCAGGGCGGGCTGGGACTCGCCCCGTGGCAAAACCCTGTTGGAGCAGACCCTGGCCCGGTTGGATTTCTGGATGCGGGAGCCGTCACCACCCGATCCAGACTGTCCCGCGAGTTTCCAGGGGGTGTGGCCGGAGATTCTGCATGACGAGTATCGCAAGCATGCCGAACGGTTGAACCATTTCCGCGCGCATCTGGAGAGCAGCGCATCGGCTGCTGGTGTCGATGCACGGGTGGTTTCTCAGGGTCGCATCGATTGGAGTATCCGCAGACCGTGAGGTCGGGCGATCTTTGGAGCTTTGACGGATGGTGCGGACAAGTATTGGTCAAGTTGTATAAACAATTTGCCATATTTTCTTTATTTTCATGTTAAGTGTCCATCGGAACCGGGATGAGCTGGCCTGGGTTTGCAGGGTCTTCCCCAGGAATGGCGGTCTGTGAGGCGGGGGCCCGTGCGCAAGAGGGGGGGCTGATTCTTGCAAAACAGGCATTGTTTTTCGATTGGATGAAGAAGGTCAAGATCGATCTTGCAAATTGAGTAGCAACAAGGCACACTGCTACGGTAGTCGTGGTCATTCGGGAAAGCTGTCAGGGGGGGTGGGATGGGGGCAAACCATCCAGACCACGCCAGACTTGACGCAAGCGTGGCATCGGCTGTTCAGGCGGAGAGCGTGGCATGATCCCAACGATGGCGCGGATCATCAGATCGAAGGTGTCGGAGCGCATTCAGGAGAGTTTCACCTTCTGGGTGGTCGTGTTGGGGCTGCTGTTGACCATCGGCACGCTTGTTTCCCTGTCTTCCGCGATCCACCATGCGCAACAACAGAGCATGGAGTTGGCCATTCAAACCGCCCGCGCCAACTTCGCCAAGGATCTGGCTTTTCGTCAGTGGGCCACCCGCCATGGCGGCGTCTACGTCCCCGAGGATGCACGCACCCCGGCCAATCCCTATCTCGCCCACATTCCGGAACGGGATGTCGTCACCCCCTCCGGGCGTCGGCTCACCCTGATGAATCCGGCCTACATGCTGCGTCAGCTGATGGGCGAATACGCCGATCTCTATGGCATCCAGGGGCGGCTCGTTTCCGACAGGCCGCTCAATCCGGATAACCGCCCCGATGCCTGGGAGGCCGAGGCGCTGCGCGCCTTCGAACAGGGGGAAGAGGAGGTCGTGGCGATTCTGGGCGAGGGGCTGGACGCCACGTTGCGCCTGATGCGACCGATGATCACCCAGGAGGGGTGCTTGAAGTGTCATGCCCAGCAAGGCTACCGGGAGGGGGATGTGCGCGGCGGCATCGGCGTGCGTCTGCCGCTGCGCCCCTATCGGGAACATGAGACGGATGCGGTTCGTCACATCTGGATCGATCACGTTTTCTTTCTCGGCGCCATGCTCGGATTGCTGCTGCTCTACTACCGGTCGGTGCGGCACCGGCTGGCCGACCAGCAACGGGCCAGCGAGGCGCTGCGCTTGAGCGAAACCAAATTTCGCGCCATGTTCGATCATGCGGGCATTGGCCTGGTGCGAGCCGATCCGCGCGAGTCGCGCATCCTGGAGGCCAACCGTGCCTTTGCCGACATGCTCGGGTATGACGACCCCGAAGAGTTGCGCGGCGTCGCCATCTCCACGCTCTCCCATCCCGATGACATGATGCTCAACCAGAATCTTATCGAGAAGCTGCGTGACCATCTGATCACGACCTATCAGTTGGAAAAACGGTATTACACCCGGGATGGCGGGGAGGTGTGGGGTCGGCTGAATGTCAGCCAGATTCCAGGACTGGGTGGCGAACCCGATTTCATGGTCGCGGCCATCGAGAACATCACCGCCCTCCGTCAGCTGCGCTCCCGGCTCGAGGAGAGCGAAGCCCGTTTTCGGGTCGTGGCCAACTCCGCGCCGGTGTTGATCTGGGTGTCGGGTCTGGACATGGGGTGCGACTGGTTCAACCAACGCTGGCTGGATTTCACCGGACGCACCCTGGAAGAGGAGTGCGGCGCTGGGTGGGCAAGGGGGGTTCATCCCGATGACCTGGAACGCTGCATGGAGATTTATACGGCCCATTTCCAGCGGCGCGAACCCTTCTCCATGCTCTACCGGCTGCGGCGTCACGACGGCGCCTGGCGTTGGCTGATGGACAATGGAGCGCCCCGCTACGATGAACGGGGGAGTTTCGCCGGCTTCATCGGCTCCTGCACCGACGTGACCGACCGGCTCACCATCGAAAAGGCGTTGCAGGAGCAGCAACAGGTCCTGGAAGGGGTCAAGAAACGCTATCAACGGCTTTTCGACAGCTCCCCGGATGCCTATCTGATCATGGAGCTGGATGGCGGGATCATTTCGGACTGCAACAGGGCCGCGGAACGGATGCTGCATGGCACCTGCGAGCAGATCCTCGGCAAGAGACCGGATCAGCTCTCCCCGGATCATCAACCGGACGGTCGCACCTCGCGAGAGGCCGCGGCCCAGGTGATCCGCGAGTGCCTGGAGCGGGGAGAACACCGTTTCGAATGGTTGCACCGCCGGCTGGATGGCGTGGATTTCTGGGCCGAGGTGACCGTCTCCCGGATCGACCTCGAGGACCGTCAGGCCCTGCTGGTGGCGTGGCGGGATATCAGCGAACGCAAACAGGCCGAGGAGCGGCTGCGCCAGAGCGAGAGGATGTTCCGCACGGTTCTGGATTTTACCTACGACTGGGAGTACTGGGTCGATCCCGCGCAGCGCATCGTCTTCATGTCGCCCTCCTGCGAGACCATGACCGGCTATTCCGCCGCCCGTTTCATGGCGGATCCGACGCTGTTGACCTCCATCATCCATCCCGAGGATGTGGCGCGGATGATCGCCCATCATGCGCGGATCGACAGCCCGGAGGAGGGCTACCTCGACTATCGGATCATCCATGCGGATGGATCGATCCGCTGGATCAGCCATGGCTGTCGTCCGGTGTCCGGAGCGGGCGGGGAGTTTCTCGGACGCCGGGCCAGCAATCGGGACATCACCGAACGCAAGCACATGGAGGAGGAGTTGCGTCACGCCAAGAACGCCGCCGAGGCCGCCAACCTGGCCAAAAGCGACTTTCTGGCCAACATGAGCCATGAAATCCGCACGCCGATGAACGCCATTCTCGGCATGGCGGATCTGCTGTGGGAGAGCGAGCTGCAACCCGGTCAACGCAAGTTCGTGCAGGTGTTCCGTTCCGCGGGCGAGAATTTACTGGGGATCATCAACGATGTCCTGGATCTGGCCAAGATCGAGGCCGGCCAGCTCACCCTGGAGAACATCCCCTTCGAGCTGGCCGAGGAGATGAACGTGGTGTGCGACATTCTGGCGCCACGGGTCAATGCCAAGGGGTTGCATCTGGTGCAACACATTCATCCGGAGGTTCCGGAGTGGCTATCCGGCGATCCCACCCGTTTGCGGCAGATCTTTCTCAATCTGTTGAGCAACGCGGTCAAGTTCACCGAACGGGGTTCCATCCGGCTCGAGGCGTTGCCCGTGCCTCCACCCGAGGGGAGCGGCCAGGACGATCGGGCCTGGATCGCCTTTCGGGTGATCGATACCGGCATTGGCATTCCCAGGGATCGGCTGGAGCATGTTTTCGACAACTTCGTGCAAGCGGACTCTTCCATCACCCGTCGTTTCGGGGGCACGGGTCTCGGATTGGCGATCGTCAAGCGATTGGTGGAGAAGATGGGCGGTGGAATTGCGGTGGAGAGTCGTGCCGGTCATGGCACGACCTTCACCTGCACCATCCCTTTCCAGGCCGGTGCGGTACGCATCGAGTCGTCGCTTCCGGAGTTGAGCGGGGTGCGCATTCTGGTGGTGGATGATCACGCAGACAACCGACTGGTATTCCGGGAGTATCTGGAGCCATTTCACGCCGAGGTGGACGAGGCCGTGGACGGCCTTGAGGGATTGCGCATGCTGGAGGCGGCCCAGGCCGATCAGCGGCCTTATCGGCTGGTGCTGTTGGATGTCAACATGCCCACCCTGAACGGTCCGCGCATGGCGGAGTGTTGGCGCGCCACGAACAACGGGGTGCTGCCGATCCTGATGCTCAATTCCGTCTATCACGAGCAGGTATTGCAACAGTGTCAGACTCTGGGGGTGAGCCACTATCTGCTCAAGCCGGTGCGTCGCGGGGATCTGATCCGCACCGTGCGTCAGGCGTTGGGGTTGGAAGAGATGCGGGAACGTTTGCTGCTGCCGTTGGAGGATCCGGTCCCGGATGGTCAAACCAGGCGACGTATCCTGTTGGTGGATGATTCCGAGGAGAACCGTATGTTGGTGGGGGCCTATCTGGCCGGATCGGCCATTGAGTTGCGCATGGCCGAGAATGGCATGCTTGCCCTGGAGGCGATGCGGAAGGAGCGATTCGATCTGGTCTTCATGGATGTGCGCATGCCGGTGATGGATGGCTATTCGGCGACCCGCGCCTGGCGAAGGATGGAGCGGGAGCAGGGTTGGGAACGGTTGCCGATCATCGCTTTGACCGCCCATGCCATGCAGGAGGATGTTGCCCAGTGTCTCGAGGCCGGCTGCGATGCCCATTTGGCCAAGCCGCTCAAGAAGAAGTTGTTGCTGGAGATGATCGGGCGTTTTGCGTCCAGACCGGGCGGGCATGTGGTGAGGTAGAGGGCATGTGGTGAGGTAGGGGGTATGTGGAGGGGGTAGGGGATAAGGGGGGGTAACCGTTGCGGGGGACCGGGGACCGAAGGTCCCCGGCGGAGGTTCGGAGGCAGAGCCTCCGAGGTTTGGCCTTTGACTTTTTTAATCTTTAATCTTTAATCTTTAATCTTTAATCTTTAATCTTTAATCTTTAATCTTGCTTTTAGCGCGCTCTACAAAAAAGCGTTTTTTTCGCGCCTTTTGCGAAAAAAACGCTGCGCGCAGCCTTGGAAGATGAGTCGTTTTGCGGTTTTGGCAAAACGACTCATCTTCGCCTTGCCTCGAACAGGCCGCCGGAGGCGGCTTGTTGTGCTGAAAGGCAATGCGCCCCCTCCTTATGCCCTTACGGGCAACGGAGGGGGCGCATGAGACGGCGCGCGCTTGCGCGGTTTTTCGCAAAAGGCGCGAAAAACCGCTTATCGTGAAAAGCGCGCGAAAATCAAAATCACAAACTGGCATGATGGGGGGAGAACCCCCTCACCCCCCAACCGTGGACCTCCCTTACGGGAGTTCCACGGTAAAGGAAGAGTCAAGACCTCAGGGCTTTGCCCCGAACCCCACCAGGGGCCATTGTCCCCTGGACCCCGTTGACTTGTCCCCTCCCGTGGCCATCATTGTCCCCGGAGTCCGTTGACTTGTCCCCTCCCGTGGCGATCATTGTCCCCTGGACCCCGATGACTTGTCCCCTCCCGTGGCCATCATTGTCCCCGGAGTCCGATGACTTGTCCCCTCCCGTGGCCATCATTGTCCCC
>NZ_JBZVFG010000069.1:0-14415 GCF_058402785.1 Candidatus Magnetaquiglobus sp. | reverse complement strand
GGCGGTGGGATCTGGCTCCAAACTGGCGGGGTTCACAGGTGGCGGTGGGATCTGGCTCCAAACTGGCGGGGTCCAGGGGCCAATGGCCCCTGGTGGGGTTCGGGGCGAAGCCCTGAGGTTTGTCTTTTGACTTTATGGTGGTGGCTTTTGACGTTGGCTTTTGACGTTGGCTTTTGACGTTGGCTTTTGCTTTTGCTTTTGACTTTCGCGCGCTTTTCACGATAAGCGATTTTTCGCGCCTTTTGCGAAAAATCGCGCAAGCGCGCGCCGTCTTAAGTGCCCCCTCGGTTGCCCGTCAGGGCGACCGAGGGGGCGATTCGCATGGCTGAATCGCTCCGGCCCTCTGCCGCTTGATCCGATCTCCCAATAGCCGCCTTCGGCGGCCCGCTTGAGGCAAGGGTTACCCGTGACGTTTTGCAAAAGAGCAAAACGTCACGGGTAACCAAGGCAGCGCGCAGCGTTTTTTCGCAAAAGACGCGAAAAAACGCTTTTTTGAAGAGCGCGCAAAACAAGTTTAATTGATGGGTCTGTAGAGAGTAGGAATCGAAAGTCAAAGTCGAAAAGGAAAAGTCGTGGGGCGCTGCCCCACCCCCCGCCGGGGACCTTCGGCCCCCGTTCCCCCGCAACGGTTGGAACCAGCCAGCCCACCTTCGGCCCCCGTTTCCCCGCAACGGTTGGAACCAGCCAGCCCACCTTCGGCCCCCGTTCCCCCGCAACGGTTGGAACCAGCCAGCCCACCTTCGGCCCCCGTTCCCCCGCAACGGTTGGAACCAGCCAGCCCACCTTCCTTCGGCCCCCGTTCCCCCAGCCAGCCCCAAAAAAAGGGCGCGATCCCTTCGGACCGCGCCCCTCTTTCCATCCATTCAACCAAACTTACTTCGCGACCAGATCCTTGTGGGCGCGCTTGAACACCGACCACTCACCCGTCTTCGGGTTGATGGTGCTGTTCACGAAGCACTTCCAGTTCTCTTCGTCCACGAAGTTGTAGTCCATGTTGTAGTAGAAGCCCGGATAACGGGTCTCCTTGCGGAACAACATGTGACGCAGATGGGCCTCACCCGCGAAGATACGGTGATAGTTCTCCCAGGCGCGCATCAGCTCGTGCAGGTCGCGGGCCATCATCTTCTCGGAGTCCTTCTTCAGCTCGGTCAACTTCTTGACCGCGATCTCCATCATGGTGCAGTTGGTCGTGTACATGGTGCCCACGCCAGCCACATACTCGTCCATGATCTTCTGCAAACGGGCCTGCAACATGCGCGGGGTGATGTAGTGAGGATTGACCTCCTCCGCCGTGCTGTAGTCCTTGTGCTCCATGTAGGTGCGAACCGGCTTGTAGATCTCCTCGGCCAGCTCGTTGGCACCCTTGTCCAGGGTCGGAACATAGTCCTTGTGATCCAACACCCACTGCAACACCGACTTGATCGCGATGCGACCCTCGGCATGGGAACCGGAGGAGAACTTGTGACCCGAAGCGCCCACGCCGTCACCAGCCGTGAACAAACCCTTGACCGTGGTCATGCGGTTGTAGTTCTTCTGCCCCGGAACCGGATCCTCACCCGGCTTCGGCGGCTGATCGCCCCACTGCCACTCCGGCGGAGCCAGGTCGGACGGACCCGTGGTCCAGATGCCGCAGCAGCCGGAGTGCGAACCCAGGAAGTAAGGCTCGGTCGGCATCAGCTCGGAGGGGGTGATCTCCGGCTCGATGTTCTCGCCAGCCCACACACCGGCCTGACCGATGCACATGTCGAGAAAATCTTCCCACGCCTCGGCTTCCAGATGCTTGATCTTCTTCTTGGCTTCCTTGGGACCGAACTCTTCCTCGTAGGAGGCGGCCAGAGCCTGCAACGCGATGTCGGTACGCATCATGATCGGACCACGACCCTCGCGCATCTCCTTCATCATGAGATGGTTGCGCAGGCAGGTGGCCGGGATCTTGGCGAGACCATAAGGAGGATAGTCCTTCAACATCTCCTTGTTGGTGTCCATGTAGACTTCACCGCGACCGTTGGTGGCCTTGGCCTTGAAGAGCAGGAACCAGGCACCCACCGGGCCGTAACCGTCCTTGAAGCGGGCCGGCACGAAACGGTTCTCCATCATGGTCAGCTCGGCGCCGGACTGGATCGCCATGGCATAGGTGGAACCCGCGTTCCAAACCGGATACCAGGTGCGGCCCATGCCCTCGGCCACGGAACGGGGACGGAACACGTTCACCGCGCCACCAGCCACCAACAGGATCGCCTTGGCGGTGTAGACGTAGATCTTGTCCTCGCGATTGGAAAAACCCACCGCGCCGGCGATGCGATTCTCTTCCTTCGCGTCCAACAGCAGCTTGACGATGAAGATGCGCTCCTGGATGTTTTCCATACCCAGGGCTTTCTTCGCGGCTTCGGCCACGATGGTTTTGTAGCTTTCGCCGTTGATCATGATCTGCCACTTGCCGGAACGGACCGGCTTGCCGCCGTCCTTGAGGGATTTCTCCTCGTCGCCCGGCTGCTTCCAGATCGGCAGACCCCACTCCTCGAACAGATCGACCGAGTTGTCCACGTGACGACCCACATCGCAGCACAGGTCATCGCGGGTGACACCCATCAGGTCGTTGGCCACCATGCGGGCATAGTCCGCCGGATCCTGGCCACCCAGATAGGTGTTGATGGCCGACAGACCCTGGGCCACGGCGCCGGAACGCTCCATGGAGGCCTTGTCAACCAGACGGATACGGGTGCCGGGAGGAGCCCAGCGAATCACTTCGTAGGCCGCGCCGCAGGCGGCCATGCCACCACCGATGATGAGGATGTCGGTGTCAACGGTCTCGATATCGGGATTACCAAAGCTTCCCATGTCAAACAATCTCCTCTCTGAAGGATCGATATTTAGGTTCTCGAATGCGATGACTCAAAATCCGGCCAGCTTACGCGCCGACCTTGGGCAGGTCGGAGGCGGCCAGATTGAAGAAGCCGGGATCGTTCAGCTTGGAGAGATCCGCGGTCGGCTTGCCGGCATAGGGGTCGATCGAACCCTCGGCGGTGGTGCGGATCGGGAACTTGAACCGCTTGACGTTGCCGTTGCGGAACTGGATCGTCCACATGATGGAGTCGGAACCACGCAGCGGGATGACCGCGCCACCCATCGGAACGATGTCGGCATAGGCACGCACTTCGATGGCCTGCTGCGGGCAGATCTTGACGCAGGAATAGCACTCCCAGCACTGATCCGGCTCTTGGTTGAACCCCTTCATCCGCTGCTTGTCGAGCTTCATGAGGTCATTGGGGCAGATGTACATGCAGGCGGTTTTGTCCTGACCCTTGCAGCCGTCGCACTTGGATTGAATGACGAAACTTGGCATGGATGATGTTCTCCTAAGACTTGTTGATGACAAAACTAAAAACAGTTGACTCCGACGGGACCTCCCCGTCCATTCGGTACCTATTTCCCGCTGGGGGGACGCTCCCTGGTCTCTCCAGTGGTACAGCTTTCGATAATACAGTCACGACGGTTAAAGATCAACCGGTGGCCGCTTTGTGCAGCTTGACCTCGACCTTTTCGCCCTCGTTGAGGGAGGCGTAATAGGCCTGGAGGATCTTGACCACCTCGGGGCGGCTGAATTCGGCGGGCGGTTGCTCGCCCTCGGAGAGCATTTTGCGCAATTTGGTGCCCGAGAGCAACAGACGATCATCCTTGCCGTGCGGGCAGGTTTTCAGCGAGGCCATGCCCTGGCACTTGTAGCAGTAGAAGGTCCAGTCGATCTTGAGCGGACGGGTGCGCAGATCGGTTTCGGAAACCTTGTCGAAGATGTGCTGGGCATCGAACGGGCCGTAGTAGTCGCCCACGCCGGCATGGTCGCGACCGACGATCAGGTGGCTGCATCCGTAGTTTTGACGGAACACCGCGTGCAGCAGCGCCTCGCGCGGACCGGCATAGCGCATCTCCATGGGGTAGCCGGCCTGGATGACCGTATCCTTCACGAAGTAGTTGTCGATCAGGGTGTCGATGGCCTCGGCGCGCACCTCCGCCGGGATGTCGCCGGCCTTGAGCTTGCCCAGGATCTGATGGATCAACACGCCGTCCATGGTCTCGACCGCGATCTTGGCCAGAAACTCATGGGAGCGGTGCATCGGGTTGCGGGTCTGGAAGGCGGCCACCTGGCTCCATCCCTTCTCCTCGAACAGCTCGCGGGTCTGGGAGGGACGCATGTAGATGTTGCCGTACTTGATCGGGAACTCACCCTCGGAAAGCACCACCACCGGACCGGCGATGTTCACTTCCGGCTGCTCCATCACCTTGAGCACGCCAGGGTGCTCCTTGTCTTCGGTGCCGAACACCGAACGGCACTCCAGACCCTTGTCGATGGTGTATTTTTCGGTGATGGTGAGGATGCCGCCGATCTCGCCGGACTCTTCGTCCACCAGGGCGACTTCCTGACCGATCTTGAGGTTGTTGGCCTGGCCGTGGGTGGTGGAAAGGGTGACCGGAATCGGCCAGAACACCCCGGAGGTGAGGCGCATGTTCTCGCAGACACCCTTCCAGTCCTCATGGCCCATGAAGCCATCGAGGGGGGTGAAGGCGCCGATGCCCAGCATGATCAGGTCGCAGGCTTCCCGCGAACTCATCTTGATCTGATCCAGATCCTTGGCGCGCGCCTTGGCCTGCTTGAGGGCGTCGCCGGCGAGCATGAGGGGTTTGAGTTCACCACCGCCGTGAGGGGGGACGAGTTTTGACATGTTGATCGAGTCTCCTGGACGAGTAGGATGGTAACGATTCGGTTATTGAACAAGATTATTATTTGGATCAAAAAAATTATGAATATTCTTGGCCAGCGCCGCCAGGGCGCGTCCCCGGTGGCTCATGGCATCCTTGTCGGCGGCGGGCATGAGCGCGAAGGTGAGGTCGTGTCCGAGGGGGATGAAGATCGGGTCGTAGCCGAAGCCGTTGTGACCCATGGTCTGGTCGGCGATGCGGCCTTCGACGGTGCCGGTGAAGTGGGCGGTTCTGCCGTTCGGATCGGCCAGGGAGAGCACGCATTCGAAGCGGGCAGAGCGGGGCGCCTGGGGCCGTGCGGCCAGTTCGTCGAGGAGTTTCGCGACGTTCTGGGCATCGGAGGCCCCGTCGCCGGCGTAGCGGGCAGAGAAAACGCCCGGCGCGCCGTCCAGGCCATCGACCACCAGGCCGGAGTCGTCGGCCAGGGCGGGCAGACCGGTGAAGCGGGCCACGGCGAGGGCTTTTTTGTCGGCGTTTTCGGTGAAGGTCAAACCGTCTTCGATCACTTCGGGGCAACCGGGAAAGTCGTCAAGGGAGAACGGGCCGTTCTCCGGAAGAGCCAGAATCCGGCGAATCTCTTCCATTTTCTTGCGGTTGCGGGTGGCGATGACGAGTTTCAAGGGCGCAGCCTGTGCAGTCGGGTGCCAGAATCGATTCCCAAAGACAAATTGCCGGTTATGTTGCCTTGAAGCCTGCAAATTTGTCAACGGATTCCCGGAAGATAAGTGCATTTTTTTCGAGCAAGAAGATGCTTATCTCTTTCGCGTATGCACAAATATTAGAAAATAATAAAAAATTGATCAAAGCTCGTCAAGGGATATTTCATGCAACCGGGTCAGCGATCGTGGGGGAGGGGTCCTGGAACTGCAAGGCGTGCAACTGGGCGAACAGGCCGCCGTGGGCCAGCAGCGCTTCGTGGCTGCCGGACTCGATGATCCGCCCCTTGGCGAGCACGACGATCCGGTCCACATGGCGGATGGTGGAGAGTCGATGGGCGATGATCACCGCCGTGCGTCCGGTCATGATCCGCTCGAGGGCCGCCTGGATCAGACGTTCGCTCACCGCGTCCACGGAGCTGGTGGCCTCGTCCAGGATCAGGATCGGCGGGTCCAGGGCCAGGATGCGGGTCATGCCCAACAGCTGCCGCTGTCCGGCGGAGAGGTTGCTTCCGCGCTCGGTGAGACGGGCATCCAGGCCATCCGGCAACTGCCGAATGAAGGCCATGGCCCCGGACTCCTCGGCGGCCCGTTCGATGCGGGCCCGATCGATGCGCGGGTCGAACAGGCCGATGTTCTCGGCGATGGTGCCGGAAAACAAGAAGGTCTCCTGGCGCGCCACCCCGGCCCACTGGCGCAGGATGGCCAGCGGGATCCGTCCGACCGGGATGCCGTCGAGGGTCACCTGCCCGGATTGGGCCTCGATGGTACGGTTGATCAGCTTGATCAGGGTGCTCTTGCCGGCGCCGGTCGGGCCGACGATGGCGATCCGCTCGCCGGGGGCGATCTCCAGATCGATGTTGGAGAGGATCGTCTCCTCACCATAGGCGAACGATACCCCGGCCATCCGGATCGCCCCCATCGGGCGGGTGGGCAGGGTCTGGTCGTGCGCCTCGGGGGGATCGACGATGGCGGGTTGCGTGTCGAGCAGCGCGAACACCCGTTCCAGGGCGCTCATCGCCGACTGCATGGTGGTGAACTTGCCGGCCAGGTCGCGGATCGGGAAAAACAGACGCCTCACCGCGTCGATGAAGGCGGTCAACACCCCGATCGTGATTTCACCCGTGGTCATCAGGCCAGCGCCATGCCAGAAAAGAACGGCCACCACCACCGTGGAGGCGGTCTCGACGAAGCTGAACTGAAAAGCCTCCAGAAGATTGCTCTTGTCGGCGTTGGCGCGATGTTCGCGGTTCAAGGCGCCGAACCGCTCCGTGGCCGCCTTTTGTTGATGAAACAACCGCACCACGTCGCGTCCTTCGTTCTCCTCGGTGAGCCTTGCGGTCATGCGGGCCATCAGGAGGGTGCCGTGACGCTGGATCATGCGCATCCGCTGGGTGACGCGAAACGCCACGCCGATCACCACCGGCATCATCAAAAGCACCACCAGCGACAGGCGCGGCGACAGGACCACCATGCCGATCGCGATGGCGATCAAAAGCAGGATGTCGCCGATCAGGTTGATCAACCCGGCGCTGACCATCTGGCTGATCGCCTCGGCATCGTTGGCGATGCGGTTGGTGAGCGCCCCGCTGGGGTTTTTGGCGAAGTAGGCGGCATCCAGGGTGATCAGATGGGCGAAAAGTTCACGACGCAGATCGCTGATCACCCGCTGACCGAGCCTGGCGTTGATGGTCGATTGCAGATAGCCGCTGACGAACTGGAGCACCCCCAGTCCGGCGAGCAGGGCGAGCAGTCCGCCAAACCCCTCCATGTCGCCGGTGACCAGGTGGCGATCGACGGCCATTTGAATCACCAGCGGCTGGGCCAGTTGCGAGAGGGCGCCGATGGGCGGCATGAGCATGGCCAGCATAAGCCAGCCGCGGTGCGGGGTGGCGTAGCTCAAGAAACGGGCCATCAACCGGGCATCCCAAAAGGCGCCGTAGCGGGTCTCTTCGGTATCGGCCTGGACTGCGGGCATCATGGCTGGGGAAACCAAGTGCGAAGTTGCGTGACCAGGGCGTTGAAGCTGGGAGAGTTCTGCCAGTCGGTCAAGCTGGCCCGTTGCGCGATTTTGGAATACTCTCGCGGCAGTAAATGTCCTTTTTTTTCTAATATATAGCAAAAATAATCGAGTAGTTCTCTTGGAAGTTTTGACTTGACAGAACCATCTCTCATCATGTGCCTTTCACCAAATGTTTGTATCAGATCATTATATCGACTTTCCTGAATACCAAAAAACGTACAAATTGAACTTTGACCATGCCATATCCACGCTTCAACTTCGGGCGCAACCACGATGCAACACGAGTGATTCGACCATGAAATGCCATCCAGGCGTGACTGGAGTTCCTGCTGACAGCGATCAACGGCATGATTGCAGCCACTGCCATGATGATCGAGGATTACCAGTAACTGGCATGATGGGGGGAGAACCCCCTCACCCCCCAACCGTGGCCCTCCCTTACGGGAGTTCCACGGTAAATAGTTATATTTGTCCTTGAACATGCGAACAAATTCCGGACCTTCCCGGTATACCCCGCAGTCGCGCCCCGAGTGCTGCGGTGAAAATCGCGAAAAATGCTTCTTTGTGAAGAGCGCGCTGAAAGTCAAAATCAGAACCCTGGGAGAGGAATCTCCCAGACGCGCTTTTTTTTCAACAATTAAAGTCACGCCTTCGCACATCATTCGGAGAGGGCCTCCAGAGCCTCGGCGCGGCTCATGGTGTCGTGCAGATCCCGATAGAGGGGCGAGGTGGCAAGCAACGTGGCATGATCGCCGCTGGCCACGATCCGACCATGATCCAGCAGAAAGATCCGATCGGCCCGTTTCAGGGCGGCGACCCGATGGCAGACCAGAACCACGGTGCGTTGCCGGCTTTCGGCGCGGATGGCATCCAGGATCCGCTCCTCGGTGCGGGCGTCCACATGGGAAAACACATCATCCAAGAGCAGGATCGCCGGATCGCCGACCAGGGCGCGGGCTAAAGAGGCGCGTTGCCGCTGGCCGCCGGAGAGGGTGATGCCCCGCTCGCCGATCAGGGTGTCGATCCCCTTGGGAAAGCGGGTCGTCTCATCCGTCAGGGCGGCCAGTTCCAGCGCCCGTCCGGCGCGCGTCCGATCCGGATCCTCCCGATCCAGGAGCAGGTTTTCCAGCAGCGGGGCCGAAAACAGAAAGCTCTCCTGCGGCACCATGGCCAACTCGCGACGCAGTTCCGCCTCCGGGATGGTCGCCAGATCCTGGTCATCGAGGAACACCTGTCCCGCTGGCGCCGGGTAGAGCCGGGCAAGGAGCTGCAACAACGCCGACTTGCCGCAGCCGACCCGACCGGCCAGGCCGGTCAGCCCGCCCGCCGGGATCTCCATCGAGATGCCGTGCAAGACCGGCGTGCCGGGTTTGAAGGCGAAATCGAGATCCCGGATCCGGATGGTTCCCTGCCAGCGGGTGGAGCCGGGAGGGGCGTCGGCGATTTTCGGATCGAGAAAGGGTTGGGCGTCCAGTACGCCGCTGATGCGGTCGAGGGCGGCCAGGCCCCGTTGCATGACGGTCAAAATCCAGCCGAAACCGACCGTGGGCCAGATCAGCATGGCCAGATAGCCGGAAAAGGCGACGAAATCCCCCATGGTCAACACGCCCGCGGCCACCTGTCCGCCGCCGTGGGCCAGGATGATGAATCCGCCCGTGGCCCCGGCCAGCAGCACCATGGGACCAAACAAGCTCTGCAATTTGGCGTGGCGCAGGGCGGCTGAAGAGAGTTCGTCGGTTTCGGCGGCGAAACGGTGGTTCCAGTCGGCCTCGCGGGCGTGGGCGTGGATGGCGGCGATGCCGGAGATGCTCTCCTGGATGAAGCCGGAGAGGGCGCCGAAACGATCCGCCACCACGCGGCTCAGGCGGTACATGCGCCGGGTGAGCAGACGCGATACCCCCATGACGATCGGGATCGGAGCCAGGGTGAGGATGGTGAGCACCGGATCCAGGCCGAGCATCACCGGCAGGGTGGCCGCATAGGCCATGATGACGTTGGAGATCTGCAAGAAACCAGGACCCACGAACATGCGCACCGCGCTGACATCCGCAGCGGCGCGGGCCGCCAGGTCTCCGGTACGCTCCCGTTCCAGAAAGGGGAGGTCCAACGAGAGCAGCTTGGCGTGGTAGCGGGCGCGCAGGGCGAACTCCACGTCGCGACCGATGCCGAAAATGCGCGTGCGCGAATGGACGCGGAAAAAGGCGTTGGCCAGGGCCACCCCCACCAGGGCGATCAGGTGGAGATCGAGGGGGGTACGGTTCATCAGATCTTCGGTGGCCAGTTTCATCAGATAGGGGATGGCCGCCGCACTGGCGTTGGTGGCCACCAGGAGCAGGAATCCGATGGCCAAAGCCCGCTCCTGACCGGCCAAAAGGGGCAACAGATGCCGCAGACGCACGCGGGTTGCATCGGAAAGGAAGCTTTTCATGGGTCGAACGCATGAAAAACGGTTTTTATTGGTGGCGAATTTTGTATCATGCATCAACATCCATGATGGGGGGAGTCCCCCTTGCCCCTCATCCGTGGCCCTTCGGGTGCTGCTTCCATGGAAAAAAAAGGGATCCTGACTGTCCGCGTGATGAACGAAACCATGCCAAGAAGAGCCCAGCGAATCCAGCATGCACCCGGTCCGGGCCGAGAGCAAGGGATCGCGCGCGCGTCGCAAACTCCGGATGCCGGACGGCGCGCGCTGCTGCGCGGATTGGGTGGAATGGGCGTTCTGGCCCTGGGGTCGTGGGCGTGGTGGAGCCGCGAGGCGGAGGCGACGGAGGCCTGGTTGAGCCGTCATCCGTGGCTTGTGCCCTGGATCGAGCAGGATGGTTTCGATCCGGAGTGGCTGGAAAGGCTGCTGACCCCCCTGGATCCGGATACCAAGGTGCTCCATCTGATGGATCACCAGGCCGAGGCCAAGCCCTATTTCAAATACCGCGCCATGGTGCTCAACTGGCGGCGCATCGACATTGGCCGGCGTTTGCTGAACCGCCACGGCTCCCTTCTGGCCGAGGTGGAGGCCTTCTACCGGGTGCCGCCGGAGTTCGTGGTCGCCCTGTGGGGGCTGGAGAGCGATTTCGGCAACAATCAGGGCCGCTTCAACGTGCTGCGCACCCTGTATACCCTCTCCACCCGCTATCCACGCCGCGCGGAGTATTTTCAGGGGGAGTTGCGCGCGTTTCTGCTGCTCTGTCGCGAAGAGGGGTGGGATCCGCGCAAGCCCAAGGGCTCCTATGCGGGGGCCATGGGCCAGGTGCAGATGATGCCGAGCAGTCTGCGCCGCCATGCCGTGGATTTCAACCAGGATGGCCGCCGCGACGTGGTGGGCGACCTGACCGATTCGTTGGCCTCCATCGCCTCGTTTCTCTTCAACCACGGCTGGTGCCCGGAGGCCCCCCTGGTCCAGGAGATCCCCGCCCGTCCGGAACTGGACCCCCTGGTGTCGCCCTCCGCGGCCTCCCGTCGCCCCTGGCGCGAGTGGCGCGAAGCCGGCATCACCTGGCCCGTCCACGAACGGGAACCCGCGCCGGAGGAGGGTTTGGCGCTTATTGTCCTGGAAGAACGGGATGGACCTCGTTATTATATGACCTTCATGAATTTTTGGGTGATCACACGCTGGAATCGATCCAACCGGTTCGCCATGGTGGTATGTGAGTTCGCCCGTGAGTTGCGCCGGATGGAGAGAGCATGCGGAAACGAGGTTTCTTGGGGCTGAGGGTTTGGCTGCTGATTCTGTTGCTGCTGCCTGCGGCCTGCGGGCGCTTTCCGGAGACCCCGGAGGTTGAATCCCAGCCGAAAAAATCGACCACGATCAAAAAAGGGACCTCCAAGCCCTACGAGGTGTTCGGCAAGACCTACTACCCCCTCACCGAGCAGGAGGCCGCCGGCTACGTCGAGGAGGGGGTGGCGTCGTGGTACGGTCGCGAGTTCCACGACCGACCCACCGCCAATGGCGAACGGTTCGACATGTTCAAACCTTCCGCCGCCCATACGGTCCTGCCCCTGCCCATGATGGTGCGGGTGACCAACCTGGACAATGGCCGCTCCATGGAGCTTAGGGTCAACGATCGAGGTCCGTTCATCGACAACCGCCTGATCGACCTCTCCTTCGCCGCCGCCGAACAGCTCGGCTATGCCCAGAAGGGTTTGGCGCGGGTGCGCGTCGAGGCCCTGGGCATGCTGGCCAGGGCCGAACCGGCGGAGATCCCGCGCAAGCGTCCGGATGCCCCGCCTTCGCCCATGCCCCGCCGCGAAACCGTGCATGACACCCCGTGGAAAGAGGGGGGCGGTGGCAAGGATCACTACATTCAGGTCGGCTCCTTCGGACGCTACGAGAATGCCCAGGAGGTGGAGCGGCGCTTGCGCAATATCGGCAAGCCCAAAATCATCAAAAGCTCCATCGGCGCGCGCATCATGTATCGGGTGCGGTTGGGACCGTTCGCCACCGTCGAGCAGGCCGAACGGGTGGAGCGCGCCATCCGCAAGTTGGAGATCGGCGAGGCCGTGATCATCCGGGATTGAGGATGAACCGGGGTGAGAATTCCATGAACAACCGTAACAACCGTGTGAGTCGCCAACCGTGGTCGCCATGAGAATTGAGCTTCAATTTGACCGTGAAACATCCGCATCGGGGTTGCGCGGGTGGGGGATGGGTCCCCATCGTGCCATTTCGTGGGTGGTCATGCTGTTGCTGATGCCGTTGCTGGTCGGCGTGGCGTTGGCCGCGGACGAGGCCCCCCCCAAGGTGCGCGGCACGGCGGGCCTGTTGGGAGACATCGACTCCGGACGGGTCATCCATGCCCAGGATGTGGATACACGCCTGCCACCGGCCTCCCTGACCAAGGTGATGACCCTCTATCTGATCTACGAGGCCCTGGCCGCCGGCACGGTGAAACTCGACGCCGAACTGCTGGTGAGCGAAAACGCCTGGCGTACCGGCGGCTCCAAGACCTTCGTCAAGGTGGGCGACAAGGTGAAGGTGGAGGATCTGATCCGCGGCATTGCCATCCAGAGCGGCAACGATGCCTGCGTGGTGATGGCCGAACACCTGAGCGGTTCCGAGAGCGCCTTCGTCGCCAAGATGAATGCCAAGGCGGTGGAGCTGGGGTTGACCAACACCCATTTCACCAATGCCACCGGTCTGCCGGATCCCGAACACTACACCTCGGCGCGGGATCTGTTCACGCTGGCGGTCTCCCTGATGCGCAAGTTCCCGCAATACAGCCACTATTCCCAGGAAAAACAGTTCACCTTCAACGGTATACGCCAACACAACCGCAACAATCTCCTGTGGCGCGATCCGATCGTCACCGGTCTGAAAACCGGTCACACCCGCGAGGCCGGCTACTGCCTGGTGGCTACCAGCGACAAGGAGGGGCAACGTCTGGTGGCGGTGGTGATGGGCGCGACAACCCGCAAGATCCGCGAGGACGATGCCTTGCGCCTGATCCATTACGGGAACAGGATGTTCGAAACGGTCAAGTTCTTCGACGCCAAGGCGACGGTGCGCAAGTTGCGGGTGTGGAAGGGGACCGAACGGGAGGTGGAAGGGATCGTCGACGAACCGTTGGTGGTGACCGTGCCGCGCAAGGAGCGGGGTTCGGTGGAGGTGGGGGTCTCCTACGACGAGCCGTTGGTGGCCCCGATCCAGCCGGGTCAGAAAATCGGCGCCGTGGTGGTGAAGGCGGGTGGCAAGGAGCTGTTCACCCGGGATCTGGTGGCGGGCAACGCGGTGGAACGCGGCAATGTCTTCCGGGTGATGTTCGATTCGGTGCGCGTGACGCTCGGATGGTGATTCGCCCGCAAAGAAGCGATGAGGCGGAGTGAAGGCGATGTCTGGAAAAAAGAACAAAAAGAAAGACTCCCAGTCGGATGAGGCCGAAGGCCCCTTTGGGGGCACCTTCCTGGGAACGGATACGTCGCACGCTCCGGAGGATCATTCCGGTCCCTCGATGGAGGAGATTCTCGCCTCGCTGGAGGATCTGCTGGATGGGGATGACGAGGGGTTGCTGATGGAGGCGGGCGAAGCAGGTCCGGAGCCTGGACCCGCGCTCCCCGGAACCGAACCCGCCGAGGTGGAGCTGGAATCGGTGTTGGACGAGAGTGCCCTGGCGCGCGAGGGTTTGGCGATGGGAGGTGACATGAAGCTGGAAGAGACGGCTGAACCCGAGGTGCCGGAGATGGATGGGGTGCCGATGGATCTGGATGACGAGGAGCCCCTGGATCTGTCCGGCATGGAGGTGGCGCTGTCGTTCATGGATCATGCCGACGATCCGGATGCCGGCGAGGCGTCCGACGGAGAGGAGGCGCACGGTCACGACCACCATGACCATCCGCATCCTCATGAAGGGGAGTCGGATCTGGACGAGGCGTTTGAATCGGACGAGGAGTTCGGTGCCGAGGCCGAGGGATCCGCGGCGCCGGTGGAGGATCTGGAGGTGGATCCGGACTTCGAGGCGGGTGGTGATTTCGAGGAGGAGGAGGAGTCGGCCACGGACGAGGCGCTGAATCTGGACGAGGCGCTGGAGGCCGAGATCGAGGCGGCGGTGGACGAGGTGATGGAGGCCGGGCCGGAGCTGGAGGAGGAGCCCGACGAGCCGGAGCTGGTCGAGGAGCGCGTTGAGCCGGAGCTGGAGGAGCGCGTCGAGCCGGAGCTGGCGGAAGAGATGCTGGAGGCCGAGATCGAGGCGGCGGTGGACGAGGTGATGGAGGCCGGGCCGGAGCTGGAGGAGGAGCCCGACGAGCCGGAGCTGGAGGAGGAGCCTGTCGCCGAGCCTGAGATGGTTGAGGAGACCGCCGAGGAGGAGTCCGTCGCCGAGGAGGAGCCCGTCGCCGAGCCTGAGATGGTTGAGGAGATCGCCGAGGAGGAGCCTGTCGCCGAGCCTGAGATGGTTGAGGAGACCGCCGAGGAGGAGCCTGTCGCCGAGGAGGAGCCCGTCGCCGAGCCTGAGATGGTTGAGGAGATCGCCGAGGAGGAGCCTGTCGCCGAGC
>NZ_JBZVFG010000068.1:0-14996 GCF_058402785.1 Candidatus Magnetaquiglobus sp. | reverse complement strand
GGTCCCCAGCCCCCTGCAACAGAAGGGATCCTGAATGGTTATATTGTAAAGAATGATGGTGGATTTCATCTCCATCCCGACCGGCCAGGTTAACGTAAAGCGTCGCCCACACTTCTGCTGGTGGGGGTTTGCGCGCGCAATCAATGGGGTATCCGTCGCGCGCGGGTCCAGACCCTGATGCCGGTCAGACAGGAACAGGCAGGGTGCTCATAAAATTGGCAGTTGCCGACAAAGTAAAATCTTGATAACGGTTGATTATTCTGTCCGTTGATGCCGGGCATGCAACAGACCTCTTTTGACAAATCGGAATGGAGCCTTTATGCTGGGCATCTTTCCATCAACCGATGATCCCAGACGACCGGACATCCACCTTGGACCTTCTTCTCGACGACCATTTTCACGACGAGTGCGGCGTATTCGGGATTTACAACCATCCCGAGGCCGCCAATCTGGTCTATCTGGGCCTGTACGCGCTGCAACACCGCGGTCAGGAGTCGGCGGGCATCGTCTCGGTCGAGGATCGTCTCTTCCAGGCCACCCGAGGCCACGGACTGGTGGCGGATGTCTTTCGCCGCAACGAAATGGAGAGCCTGAGAGGCAGTCAGGCCATCGGTCATGTGCGCTACTCCACCTCGGGCGGAAGCGTCAACTCGCGCAATCGCCAACCCCTGGTGGTGGATACCGCCCACGGTGGCATGGCCATGGCCCACAACGGCAATCTGGTCAACGCCGTGGAGATGCGGCGCGCCCTGGAACGGCGCGGCTCGATCTTCCAGTCCACCATGGACACCGAGGTGATCGTCCATTTGACCGCCCTCTCCCGCCATCGCACCTTCGCCGAACGGCTGGTGGAGGCGCTCGGTCAGGTGAGCGGCTCCTATGCGCTGCTGGCCATGGACGAACACGGCATCATCGGCGCGCGCGATCCCCACGGTCTGCGTCCCCTGGTGATCGGACGGGTCGGCAACGGCTATGTCTTCTCCTCGGAAACCTGCGCGCTCAATCTCATCGAAGCGGAGTTCATCCGGGACGTGGAACCCGGCGAGGTCGTGGTGATCGGTCCGAACGGAATCGAATCCTTCTTCCCGTTCCCGCGCCAGAAGCGCTGCCTGTGCGTCTTCGAATACATCTACTTCGCCCGTCCGGACTCCAACATCGACGGCGTGAACGTCTACGCCTCCCGCAAACGCATCGGCATGCGCCTGGCCCAGGAGTACCCCGTTCCAAATGCCGATCTGGTCATTCCGGTGCCCGACTCCGGGGTGCCGGCGGCGTTGGGATTCGCCCACGCCTCCGGGACCCCCTTCGAACTGGGAATCATCCGCAACCACTACGTGGGCCGGACCTTCATCGAACCGCAACAATCCATCCGCCACTTCGGCGTCAAAATCAAGCTCAACGCCAATCCGCACATCATCAAGGACAAACATGTGGTGCTGGTGGACGACTCCATCGTCCGGGGCACCACCAGTCGCAAGATCGTCAAGATGGTGCGCGCCGCCGGGGCCAAATCGGTCCATCTGCGCATCTCCTCCCCACCAACCACTCACCCCTGCTTCTACGGCATCGACACCCCGACCCAAAGCGAACTTCTGGCCTCCAGCCACACGGTCGAAGAGATGCGCACCTACGTCACCGCCGATTCCCTGGCCTTTCTGTCGCTGGAGGGGCTCTACGCCGCGGTCAACGGCAACGGTCACGGCTATTGCGATGCCTGTTTCTCCGGCCACTATCCCATCCCCTTCCCCCGCCAGGAAGAAAACGCCCAGTTGTCACTGCTGCAAGAGAGCTGAATCCAACAAAAGGCTTGACCGGAAAAGTACATTTGCATACCTTCAAAAATGGGTGGAAACCCGCTTTATAATTATAATGGTTCTCATTTTCATTCAATCACCCAATCCTCGTTGGACGCCAGGTCGTGGAGACGGAACATGGACGATACCACGGAATCGGGACAGAATCCGAACGATCCGGCGGCAAAAGAAGGGGGTCGAACGACCATGACCCTCGCGGAGTTGCCGGCGGGGCGTGCGGCGCGCATCGAGGGATTGTTGGGGGATGATCTGGGCAAGCGCCGGCTGATGGCGTTGGGGCTGGTGCGCGGCAAGGAGATCGCGCTGGAAACCAAGGCTCCGCTCGGCGACCCGCGCGTCTACACGATTCTCGGCTATCGGTTGTCGATCCGCAACGACGACGCCAGAAAAATCCTGGTTTCGGCGGTCTGAAAGGGCTTTGTGGCCGGATCACGACGGGGGACCGGTGAATGGGATCAAGCGGGTAAAAGAGCGTCGAGGGAGTTCAAAGCAATCGTGGCTTTGGCCAACAAATTGGGTCGGATCGTCTGGGTCGTGATGGCGAAGGGGAAACGCTATTCCGCAGCAAGCTGACAGGTAAAATCAAAAGCGGCTTGATAGAGAAAAACAGAATGCTTGGCAAAGCCTGAGACCCAAAGAAAGCAGAAAAGATTGAACCACCAAGAGACTGCGGAGTGTGTGAGTCAGTGATGGCGTAACAGGTCAGACCGACTCTTTGAAAACCTGACCGAACCCCAGGCCTTCGAGGCCGATAGTGGGATGAGGACAAAGAGTGCGGAAAGCATCAGGGCCGGAGAGAAAAAGCTCTCAAAAACAGGCCGGATATAGGGATGCAGTCAGATCACCGTTATACAGCACAGATTACACCTTGCAGAGGGTGGGTCCATATAGGTTCGGGGCAAAGCCCTGCGGTTTTGATTCTTCTTTGTGACTTTGCCTTGCGTGCGCTTTTCACGACAATAGTCTTTTACGAAAGAATATTTATCGCGAATAGCGCGCTAAAAGACAAAACCTCGGAGGCGCTGCCTCCGAACCTCTGCCGGGGACCTTCGCCCCCCCGCCCCCCGCAACAGGTTTTCGGTGACTTTGGTCTGCCTGCATCACCTCCCCGCCATCCCAACCGCCGCATCCAACGCCGCCGCAAATTCCTCGGCAGACCCGAACCGCCCCTCGGGCCGCTTGGCCAACGCCCGCCGCATCACCCCACTCAACCACGCCGCCTCCCCAACCAACCCCGGCGGCTCTCCACCAAGCACCCGCAGGGTGATCTCCCACGGACTGGTGCCCAAAAAAGGTTTGGCACCGGTCAACAACTCATGAAAAATCACCCCCACGGCAAACAGATCAGCCCGCTGATCGATCGGCAAACCCATCAACTGCTCGGGCGGCATGAAACCATGGGTGCCGGTCAAACGCCCTCCAAAGGCGGACTGCGCGTCAATGGGACCGGCAGCGCCGAAATCCACGAGATGTACCGCCCCACCCGCGGTCACGAACAGATTCGATGGCTTGAGATCCCCATGCCGATATCCCCTGGCGTGAATGTGGGCCACACCGGTCAAAAGCGCCTGGATGATCGATACCGCACCCGCCACATCCGGTAACCACCCCTGGTCAAGCCGCTCTCGCAGCGTGGCCTCCGGCTGCCAGGCGAAAACCAGGTAGGGCGCACCCTGGTCTTCCCCCTGCTCGAGCAGCGGCACGATGGTGGGATGGGCCAACCGCGCCACGACGGCGGCTTCGTGCCGCAACCGCTCGGTCCAAACCTGACGCTCCGCACGTTCGGTCAACGCAAACGGCACGCACTTGATGGCCACGACCCGATCATGCGCCGCATCAAAACCGCGCACGATGCCACGCCGCGACTCGGTGTCACTGGGCGCCAGAATGCGCCAGCCCCCCAGGGTGGACGGATGGACAGGCAAGCTGACAGGTAAAATCAAAAGCGGCTTGATAGAGAAAAACAGAATGCTTGGCAAAGCCTGAGACCCAAAGAAAGCAGAAAAGATTGAACCACCAAGAGACTGCGGAGTGTGTGAGTCAGTGATGGCGTAACAGGTCAGACCGACTCTTTGAAAACCTGACCGAACCCCAGGCCTTCGAGGCCGATAGTGGGATGAGGACAAAGAGTGCGGAAAGCATCAGGGCCGGAGAGAAAAAGCTCTCAAAAACAGGCCGGATATAGGGATGCAGTCAGATCACCGTTATACAGCACAGATTACACCTTGCAGAGGGTGGGTCCATATAGGTTCGGGGCAAAGCCCTGCGGTTTTGATTCTTCTTTGTGACTTTGCCTTGCGTGCGCTTTTCACGACAATAGTCTTTTACGAAAGAATATTTATCGCGAATAGCGCGCTAAAAGACAAAACCTCGGAGGCGCTGCCTCCGAACCTCTGCCGGGGACCTTCGCCCCCCCGCCCCCCGCAACAGGTTTTCGGTGACTTTGGTCTGCCTGCATCACCTCCCCGCCATCCCAACCGCCGCATCCAACGCCGCCGCAAATTCCTCGGCAGACCCGAACCGCCCCTCGGGCCGCTTGGCCAACGCCCGCCGCATCACCCCACTCAACCACGCCGCCTCCCCAACCAACCCCGGCGGCTCTCCACCAAGCACCCGCAGGGTGATCTCCCACGGACTGGTGCCCAAAAAAGGTTTGGCACCGGTCAACAACTCATGAAAAATCACCCCCACGGCAAACAGATCAGCCCGCTGATCGATCGGCAAACCCATCAACTGCTCGGGCGGCATGAAACCATGGGTGCCGGTCAAACGCCCTCCAAAGGCGGACTGCGCGTCAATGGGACCGGCAGCGCCGAAATCCACGAGATGTACCGCCCCACCCGCGGTCACGAACAGATTCGATGGCTTGAGATCCCCATGCCGATATCCCCTGGCGTGAATGTGGGCCACACCGGTCAAAAGCGCCTGGATGATCGATACCGCACCCGCCACATCCGGTAACCACCCCTGGTCAAGCCGCTCTCGCAGCGTGGCCTCCGGCTGCCAGGCGAAAACCAGGTAGGGCGCACCCTGGTCTTCCCCCT
Source organism: Candidatus Magnetaquiglobus sp. (assembly GCF_058402785.1). Lineage (NCBI taxonomy): Bacteria > Pseudomonadati > Pseudomonadota > Magnetococcia > Magnetococcales > Candidatus Magnetaquicoccaceae > Candidatus Magnetaquiglobus > Candidatus Magnetaquiglobus sp. Next base: position 10,138 of record NZ_JBZVFG010000068.1, on the reverse strand, counting down.
GCTCGAGCAGCGGCACGATGGTGGGATGGGCCAACCGCGCCACGACGGCGGCTTCGTGCCGCAACCGCTCGGTCCAAACCTGACGCTCCGCACGTTCGGTCAACGCAAACGGCACGCACTTGATGGCCACGACCCGATCATGCGCCGCATCAAAACCGCGCACGATGCCACGCCGCGACTCGGTGTCACTGGGCGCCAGAATGCGCCAGCCCCCCAGGGTGGACGGATGGACAGACAACGGTTCGTCTCCCTCCAAAAATGATCCCAAACCAACCCATCTCCGACAGACCAGCCCCCCGACCGGCAATCCTGCCGACAATACCACCCCCATCATAACCGGGAAGCACCCGCTTGGCGATGGTGACACGCGGGATGGGATCCCCAAACCAGATCCAGCACGAACATACACGACAACAAAAAAACAATCATGAGAATATCTGTCACTTCACATGGTTCATACAATAATCCTTGTGCATGGTTTATCTGGAATGCATAATCCAAATAAAATGGTCATGGGTTCAAGGGTATTCTCGCGAAGGAATACCTTTCCAATCACCGTGGCATCGTCTTCACTCAACCTTGGAGAAAACACATGAAAGATCGTCGATTGATCGGACTTGTCGCGATCGCGGCTCTGATGGGGGGATGTGCGTCCGCCAAAACCTACAGCGAGCCCGAAGAGATTCCCATGTTGTTGAAAAACCGTGCCGACTGCGGCAGGCTCGGCCTGGAGCGACCCTCCTGGATCGCCAGGGAACTCGATGGCAAGGATGCCACGCGCGAAAAGAAAGAGGCTTTTCTGACCGCCATGGACCGGCTTACCTGTCAACAGGAAGCGTACATGGACAAACGGCTGAGCCGGACCCGGGTGGAACAGTTCGGCAATTACGGCATCTTTGCCCTGGGCCTGGCCACGGGTGGCGCGGTGGCCTATGGGGCCACCACGGATCTGATCGTCGGGTTGGGACTGGGCGCCGGCGCGGCCTATTCCGGAAACAACCTGCTCAGACCCGCCGAGTTCAACGATCTGTACAGCGAGGGCGAGAAGGCGATGAATGGCCTGCGCGAAGCGGGCACGCCCGTGCTCAACCGCCTCGGGACCCTGCACCCGGATCAGGTGTTGCAGGCCGGGACCGCCCTCGACGACGCGCGCCTTTGCGTGGCCGCGGAGCTTAACCAGAAGATCGCCGGCCTGATCCCGACTCCGGCGCAAACAAAGGACGCGGTGAAAACCAGTGCCAGCGTGGCCCAGGAGCTGCGGACCACCTTCGCCGCCGTTCGCGCGGTCGCGCCCAAGAGTGGGGATGGCGAGGCCGGGAAAGGAACCCCGACTTCGACCCCGACTCCGGCGCCAGCTCCAACCGCCACGCAGACCGCAATCACCACGGACACCCCCCCAATCCTGACCGACTTCTTGAGTTCGATGCGCGCGGTGTGTCACCCGGATCTGTTGGAGGTGGTCGCGGTCAAACCGATCAAACTCGAGCGCGACGCGATCACACTGGAGGCGGGGAACAGTGGCAGGATCAAGATCATCAACACCAAGGGTGTGAATGGCGTACACTGGATTGGCGTGCTGCCGACCGAGGAGATCGGCTGGGAACTGCCGGCGCCCGACACGTTGCTGATCAAGGCCCCGAAAAAGATCACGGCCACGGAGAACAAAACCTACTCGTTGATGGTCACCGGCAGCAACAACACCTCGGCCACGTTGAACGTCACGCTCAAGGGGAGTCCCAAGACGGCGCCCAAGTCGGAGTGGGTGTGCAAACGCAAGACGCCGGCCACTCCAGTGACGACGGCTCCGGCGTCGGGAAAGTGATCGGCGCGTCGTGTTCGTTTTGAATCAGGAGATACGCACCCCCCTTTCTTGAAAACGTGGGCCTCCCGTCAGGGAGGTCCACGCGCACAAAATCCCCTCCGGGCGTCACGATCGTCCGGGAACCGCCGTTTTCCGCTACTCTCCACCCCCCAGGGTGCGTTCGGCCACCCGTCGCATCAGCGACAACTCGTGCAACGGTCTGCCGTGATAAAGCTCACGGGCGATCCAGGCGAAATGGCGATCCATCCCCACCATGCGCTTGACCTTGAGACTCTGTTCGCGCAGCCAATAGGCGGTCCAGGCGCACCGTTCCGCCCACATCTCCCGGTTCGGCTCGCAGAACAGCTCCAGAATCCGCCGTGTCAGCCGTTCGCGACCGCGCATCCGGGTGCTCTCCAGGAAATCCATCACCTCCTGGCTCTCCTCGAACCAGGAACCGGTGATCCGTTCCATCTCTTCCAGGTAGATCGGCTCGGTCGAAAACCGTTCCGTGTCGTCGAGGGAGGCCGACCCCTCCGCGCCGATCAACCGTTCGAGCAGGTCGCGCCCCTCGAGACGCTCCGGAACCCAATTGTCCACGACCAGCGCTTCGGCCATCTGCAACAACCCCACCGGAGCCGGCATCCCCTCGGCCAGGCCCACGGCCAGGTGATGGCGGATGGCGGCATCCAGAAAGCCTCGGGTCACCTCCAGGAACAGCTCCTGCCGCGCCACCTGTCGGAAGGTGGTTTGCGCTTCGTTGCGCGGGATCGGTGGGGTGATCCAGGAGTCGGCGATGCCGACCCTTTGTTTCAACAGGATGCCGGCGATGCGGGCCCGGTTCGGCTTGACCGGCATGGACAACAACATCGACAACGCGCCCACCCCATCCATGCGCGACGCCTGCAACCCCTCCAACGGCAAAGGCGGATCCCAGCGGGCGCACTCCACCCCCTTGATGCGCGCTGCCTTGATCAGGGCATCGAGGATCTTCTTCTCGCCCTCGGGAAGCCAGTTGCGGATCACGATCAGCCGTCGCAACGCCGTGGGGGTGACGAAGCGGGCATTTTCCAACAGCCACCGCAACGCCTCGCTCCGCACCGGCTCTTCGGGGTGCAGGGCGAGGATCACCACGGCATCCTTCATGCCCGGCAGCATCGAGGCGGCAAACTCGCCGATCAGGGCGGATTGCGCCTCGCGGGGCAGGGCGCGGGTCATCTGCGCCAGGGTTTCGCCGATGGCGAAGGGATCGCCCCCGTGCTCATCGACCAGGCTCTCGAACATGGCATCGATCTGTCCCCGTGACGGCAACGCCTCGCGGGGGGCGTGGTGCATGATCTGCTGTTCGTAGATCTCCAGCAGCCCGCGGGAGGGCTCCAGCCGGGCCTCGGCCAGGGATTCGAGCACACCGGCCAGAAATTGCGGGGAGAGCTGCTCCTCGGCGGCGCGACGTACCACCAGGGACTGGAACTCGCGGTCCAGCTCCACGGCCCACTCGAAACGGCGTTCGATCCCCAGACGAATGTTGCGCAAGGCGTGGGAGAGCAGCATGAAACAGGCCGTGACCATGGCGTCGTTCGTGGCACGGGTGTGGTTGAACTCCTCGATCAAAAGCTGCAACAGATCGAAAATCAGGATCGGCTGTCGTTCGAACCGCTCCATCTCCGCGCGGGAGATCAATGCCGGACGCTCCTTGACGATCTCACGGGCGATCCGGGCGGCAAAACGGCGCAAGCCGGGCAGGGCGTCATCGCTCTCCGGACCCGGGTCGTTGCCATCCGACTCGCCGGCGTGCGTCACCGCGGTGCTCAAGTGGCGCAACAGCCGCTCCTGGGCGCGATGCACGGCGCGGATCAAGGGGATGGCATTGGCGATGCGACCGGTCTGCCCCAGAAAATCCAGATATCCGGCCAGAATCACCGGCATGGCCAACCGTTGCGACGCCTTGAGAAGCCCACTCTCCGGCAGGATCTCGAAACAGCAGCGCTCCACGGCGGCAGCGCTCCACTTGTCCGGTGGCCGCCCCAACTCCCGTCGCATCATCGTGCCGAAACAACCGATCACATGCCCGCAGTGACGACGCTGGATGGCAGTCAGGGCCCCATGCTGGCCACTGGCGACAAAGGCCTCCAACCACGCCCTGGTCTCCTCGTGCCGCTCTTCATCCCCATCCAGGTGATCGACCATCGTTAAGATCCGTCCTCGACATGAAATTGTGGATGCGGGCATGGATCCCGCAAGGGGTCTGAATACCGATCGCCGAACGGTATACGGAGAAATTTGCTTGCGTCCGGCGATACGGACAGACAAAATATTGTCATTTTCCGGGGCCGCGCGTCAATCAAGCTCCGCTTCCCACCCCGCTTTCACCGCATGAGGCCATGAGCAGCCGATCCCATCCCCTCGAATCGATCCGTGCCCGCATCGCCGCCGCCTGCGCGCGGGTGGGTCGCGATCCGGCCTCGGTGCGTCTGGTGGTGGTCTCCAAGACCCGATCCCCCGAAGAGATCCGTGCCGTCGCGGCCCGCGGCCAGACCCTGTTCGCCGAAAACCGCGTCCAGGAAGCCCGCGACAAAATCCCGCTCATCGCCGATCCCACCCTCGACTGGCACCTGATCGGACCCTTGCAGCGCAACAAGGTCAAGAACGCCGTGGAGATCTTCTCCATGATCCACAGCGTGGACTCGTTCGAGCTGGCCGGAGAGATCTCCCGGCGGGCGGAACGGAGCCGTCCCATGCCGGTGCTCATGCAGGTCAACGTGGGTCACGAACCGCAAAAATCCGGCGTGGCCCCCGAAGATGCCCTGGAGCAGGCCCGTGCATGGGCCTCCCTGCCGGGGATTCAACTTCAGGGCTTGATGACCATCCCGCCGTTTTGTGACGAGGCCGAGGAGGCGCGACCATGGTTCCGACAGTTGGCCGGGTTGCGCGATGCGATCGAGGCCGCCGGCATCGACGGGGTTTCGATGCGCCAACTTTCCATGGGCATGAGCCTCGATTTCGAGGTGGCCGTGGAGGAGGGGGCGACCCTGGTGCGCATCGGCAGCGCGCTTTTCGCGGCGACATGAGCACCCCTTTCCACCCGACTCTCGCCAGGAGCGCGTCATGAAGCACGCCTTTTCTCCATGCCGGCTCCTGGCCGCGCTGCTGGCCTGCCTCTGGACCCCGGCGTTCGCACCGCCCCTTCTGGCCGAAAATCGCCACGACGAAACCCTCAAGACCGCCACCGAGGCGTTGTCCAAGGATCGACTCGAGGAGGCGATCCAACTCGATGACCAGGTGCTCAATGCGCCGGACTCCACCCGCGCCCAACGGGCCTCGGCCTTCGCGGGACGCTGCGCCACCCGCTACAAACAGAGCCTCAACCAGCGCAATCCGGCGCTTCTGCCCCAGGCCATCGGCGATTGCGATCGGGCGGTGGAGATGAAATCCGATCTGCAACAGGCCTACCGGATCCGGGGCGTGGCGCTGCTGAGCGCCGGTCACGCGGATCGCGCCGCCGAGGATCTGAGCGTGGCCGTGGCCCTGAATCCCGAGGATGTGCTGGCCTTTCAGAACCGGGCGCTGGCGCTGGCCAAACTGGGTCGCGGTCGCGAGGCGATGGCGGAACTGGACGCCGCCATCCGGCTCAAACCCGATCAACCGTGGAGCTACTACAACCGGGGCCGCTTGCGGATGGCCCAGGGGGATTACGAAACCTCGATCGATGACTTCATCGCCTTCATCCGCTTCAAGCGTGATCACGAGGAGGTCTATCGACTGCGCGGCATGAGCCGTCTGCTGATCGGTCTGCCGCAACAGGCGGTCGGGGATTTCCACGAAGCGTTGCGGCTGCGCCCGAACAACAATCCCGAGACGCTGCTGGCGCGGGGCATGGCCTATTTTCTGCTGGAGCGCCACGCCGAGGCGGAACAGGATCTGGCCCAGGCCATGACGCTCAATCCCGCCCGCGTGGAGACCCGTCTCTGGCTCTATCTGACCCGCCTGAAGCTGGACAAGCCGGGCCGGGAGCTTTTGACCGATCCGGTCATCAAACGCAGCCAGCAGAGTTGGCCCGAGGCGCTGGTGTTCGTGTTTCTGGGGGATATTCCCGCGGAACGGGGACTGGAGGCGGCCCGCGCCGGCGAGGATGTGGTGGAAAACCGTCTGAGGGAGAATCTCACCCTGCTGTTGTATGGTCACAAGGCGCGCATCGATGGCAAGGATGCCGATGCCACGCGCTGGCTGGAGACAATCCAGGCCGGACAGGAGCGCGAGGCCCCCTATTACCGTCTGGCCCGTCAGGCGTTGCGGCATGGCCAGTTTCTGCCCGTCGCCAGCGCCGGTCAGCCGCCGGTCAACGCGGTGGCGGCGCTGGCCGGCCCAGCCGCATCGGATCGGGGTGCCGGCGTGAAGGGGGAGGATCGCCCCTTGCCCGCGCCATCGCGCATCCCCCCGACCACCGCCGGAGCCGGAAATCTGCCATCCCCGCGCCTTGCCTCCCGTGCGGCCAGCGCGCCGGAGGGGGAATCCGCCACCGCGCATGCGGAGATACCCCAGCCAACCTTGGATAAGCCGATCCCCGCGCCCAGGGAGCCGTTGCGTCCCCGCGCGCCGGCGACGCCGGTGAAAGAAACCCCGCGCACGGCGGCCAAACCCGTGGGTGGGCGTGTCGCGTCGCCGGCCAACTCTCCGGAGAGGAGCCCCCTTCCGTCCCTCAAGGCGGGAGAGACGGTGCCCCAGGCGCCGATTGTCCGTCCCGTGCCGAGCTTCGAGGAGAGCCGCGTGCGGGTGCCCGAGTCGGTCGGAGAGCGGATGGCCATGCCCGGCGCGGCCCCGGATGGACGTGCGCCAAAGAAAAGCGCGACGACCCCCAGCCGCATCGCCAACGAGACGGCAGCCACACCGACAGAGGCCGGCGCGGTCGCGTCACGGGCCGACAAGCCGGTGGCGTCGGGCGAGCCCGGGGGTCGTGCCACGCCGGCGGGGGCGGAATCGCCCGCCGAGACGGCCCGGGCCGGCAAACCGGACCTTCAGACCGCGCCACCAACCGCCAAGAGAACGACCGGCAAAGGCAAGGGAGGGTATGTTTTCACCGCCGCCTCCTACTCCACCGCCACCTATGCCAACAACGGCCTGGATCAGTTCTTGCGGCTCGGGGTGCCCGCCTATGTGGAGACGGGTCAGGTGCGGGAGAAGACCTTCCATCGCATCGTGATCGGTCCGTTCGCGGAGCAGGGCGAGGCCGAGGATGCCAGGACGCGGGTTGGGGAGATGTTGAAACAAAAACCGGGAGAGATCGCCAAACGATGAACATGCATGACACCATCACGCCCGCCGAGAGCGTGATCGCCTTTCTGGGAGGCGGGGCCATGGCCGGCGCCTTGATTCAGGGTTTGATCCGCGCGGGGGTCAACCCGGAGCGGATCCGGGTCGCCGAGCCGGTCGAAGGTCAGCGCCGTGCGTTGACCGAACGGTACGGCGTGTTGGTTTTCGCGGCCAACGACGAGGCGGTCCGGGGTGCCGATGTGGTGGTGGTGGCGGTCAAGCCGGGGGTGGTGATCGGGGTGCTTGATGAGGTGTCGGGTTCCCTGGCGTCTGGCACGCTGGTGATCTCGATCGCCGCGGGGGTCACCCTGGCGACCCTGGCCGCCCATCTGCCGGCGGAACAACCCCTGGCGCGGGTCATGCCGAACACCCCCGGACTGGTGGGAGCCGGGATTTCGGCCCTGCTCGCGGCCCCCGGCTGTTCGGTGGCGCAGCGTATTCTGGCACGGCGCATCATGGAGGCCATGGGACTGGTCGAGGAGATCGAGCAGGAGTCCCTGATGGATGGGATCACCGCCCTGTCCGGCTCCGGACCCGCCTATGTCTATCTGATCGCCGAGGCGCTTTCGGATGGCGGCGTGGCGAGCGGTCTGCCGCGACCTCTGGCCGATCGGCTGGCGATCCGTACCCTGCTCGGGTCGGCCAAGCTGCTCGAGGAGAGCGGCCTGCATCCTGGCGTGTTGAAGAATCAGGTCACCTCGCCGGGTGGGACCACCATCGCCGGTCTGGAGGTGCTGGAGCGGAGCGGAGTGCGCGGCGCGTTGATGGGCGCGGTGCAGGCCGCCTGTCAGCGCTCCAGGGAGTTGGGCAAGAAGTAACGGTACACGATCCGAACAAGGAGAACAGACCTCATGGGTATCACGGGTTCCATCGGCACCCTCTTGAATTTCCTGCTGGAGATCTATGCCTGGATGATTCTGGGCCGGGTGCTGCTTTCCTGGGTCAATCCCGATCCGTACAATCCGATCGTGCAGTTCCTGGTGCGCGCCACGGAGCCGGTTTTGGAGCCGTTCCGGCGCTGGATCCCGAATTTCGCCGGGTTGGACCTCTCGCCGGTCGTGGCCCTGCTGGCGGTCCACTTCACGCAACGGATCGTGGTGACCCTGTTCCACGGCGGCATGGGCGGCGGGGCCATCGGCTCGCTGATCGCCGAGATGCTCGGCATTCTCCATCTGTTGGTGACCTTCTACATGCTGCTGCTGCTGGCGCGGGGCGGGTTTCATGTCTACTCCTGGCACACCTTCCGCAAGGGACAGCCGCCAGGCATCGACCTGCGCAAACCCCTCATTCGTTTTGTCTTTCAGGCCACGGAACCGGCGTTGCGTCCGTTGCGGCGCCATGTTCCGAATTTTTCCGGCATGGATGTCTCCCCGTTCGCGGCTGCGGTGCTGTTGTTGATGCTGCTGTCGATTCTCCAGGAGTTGATGGTGGGCGTATCGGGGGCGCGTCTCTCCTTGCATGGCTGACGATCCCGCCTGGCTGCGTCGCGAGGGGGAGGAGCTGATTCTCACCCTGCGGGTGCAACCGCGTGCCTCGCGCGATAGAATTCTCGGCGCGCGGGAAGGCGTTCTGGCGGTGGCCTTGACAGCGCCTCCGGTGGAGGGTGCGGCCAACGAGGCGGTGACGCGGCTGTTCGCCAAGGCGTTGCATGTGGCCTCGGGACGGGTACGGATCGTGCGGGGAGAGCGATCGCGCGACAAGGTGATCCGGATCGCGGGCGCGGACCAGGAGCGCGTGGAGGTTTGGTTGCGGGGGATCGCGGTCGAGACGGGCGCCGTCCCGCGTTAGACGGGACGGACGCCGGCTTTGGAACAACGGAGATGACACGACCAGAAGGCATGACCGGTGGAACGCCCGCGAGGGAGGTTCACGGTCGGGAGGCTCCCCCCAGCATGTCAGGTTACAGGGTTTCGTCCACCCAGGAGTAGAGTTTGGACTTGGGCAGGGCCCCGATCTTGGTGGCCTGGATCTGTCCACCCTTGAAGATCATCAGGGTCGGGATGCCGCGCACGCCGTACTTGCCTGGGGTGCTGGGGTTGTGATCGATGTTGAGCTTGGCGACGATCAGACGATCCTTGTAATCGACGGCCATGTCTTCGAGGAAGGGGGCGATCTGTTTGCACGGACCGCACCAATCGGCCCAGAAATCGACCAGGATCGGCATGCTGGCTTGCAAAACGTCGCGCTCGAAAGCGGCGTCGGAGGTTTGCAGAATGTTGTCGCTCATGACGCGGATGGCTCCTTGACGGGTCTTCGGGCTAAAAAAAGATCCGAAGGCTCGCGAATGGGTTCCCCACCATCCGGCACCTCCGGAAAACGCCCATAAAGCTAAGACCGATCTTGTCAAAAGTCAACCGCGCGCACCACGCGCGCGAAAAATCCAACCCCTGGAGGGCCACATTTCGCGCGATCCCCTTTGACAAGCGATTGCGAAATCGCGTATTGTGTATGATTGATCCTGTCCCATGCGCGGTTAGCTCAGCTGGATAGAGCGTTGGCCTCCGAAGCCAAAGGTCGTTGGTTCGAATCCAATACCGCGTACCAATTAATTCAGTATGTGAACACCACTCGCAAGAGTGGTTTTTTTGTTTCAGTACCCACATGGTACCCACCAGAAGATAATCGGTGCCTTTGCCAAAACCCTGACATGACAGGGATTACGCATCGATCCAGGGTGAACCCCCTCCCGATGCCGGGGTGCATTCGCCCGCCAAACCGGGATCCCCCCCGACTCCTGATCACGGCTTTGTTGATGCCTCTTTCTTCCTGACTGCCAAGTGAGGTTCCAACCCTCTGCCGTTGGCTTGAGACCCAGCGTCCACCCCCCTGTGACCATCCAAAACGCATCCAGGATCGCCTCGGCTTGCGGGTGCCCTGCCTGACCAGCATGAACCCCCACACTTGCAGGATACCCGTTACGGACCTGTGCGCTCGTCTGGCGCGTTCCACCGACAAAGAGGAACTTCCCGCCCCTTCCCGACTGCGCGAAAAGCGACGTTCCGGTCTGATGAAATCTGGAACATTGGCCCC
>NZ_JBZVFG010000067.1:0-15701 GCF_058402785.1 Candidatus Magnetaquiglobus sp. | reverse complement strand
GCCATGTTCGCGGGAACGTTTCGCCAAAGGCGCGAAACGTTCCCGCAGCCAAGGCAGCGCGCAGCGTTTTTTCGCAAAAAACGCGAAAAAACGCTTTTTTGAAGAGCGCGCCAAAGTCAAAAGAAGAGTCAAGGACAAAACCTCGGAGGCTCTGCCTCCGAACCTCCGCCGGGGACCTTACGGTCCCCGGACCCCTGCAACACTCTGGAACCCGCCGGCCCCCCGCAACACTTGGAACGAATTGGTCCCCCCTCTTGACGATCAGGAGATCTGCACCACGATATCTTGCAGCACCGAACCAGCCTTGGCCAACTGATCCGCACAGTTGGACATGTGACGATACACCTCGCGACGCTTGAACATGTCCATCACCTGCATCATCGCCTTGGGCGCGGCATGAACCGGATTCGCATCCAACTCCTGCATGAAAGCGTCATCCGCATGGAACAACGAAACAAGCGCCTTGCGATAACACTTCTCGGTGGTACGCTCTGCCTTCTTGGCCGCCATGGCATCCTCGGTGGCCGCCAGGGGCGTGGTGGCGAGCTTCTTGAAACCGTCATTCAACGCAACCACACCATCACGCATGATCTGCGCCATCTCCAGGGTATAAGCGTCCGGAGTCAGCTCCAAAACCTCCATCTCGCGCACCGTGGTCTTGGCGTAGTTTATGATCTGATCGACAGCCACTACCGCACGGTAAATGTCCTCGCGATCCAACGGCGTGGCAAAAGCCTGATTCAACACCGCCATGTTGCGCGCCTTGATCTCGTCACCCTTCTTCTCCAACTCGCGAACCAGAATGCCCTGTTGAACGTCGTGGGTCTCCATGAAACCCACCAGGGCATGCATGGATTGCAAACACACCTCGCTGTGCTCGACAAGCATGCCAAAAAAATCCGGCACGGTCGGAAAAACGTTCTCAAGGATTCTTTCGGTCAACGTTTTGGCATTGCCACTCATGATCAGACCTCCCTCTGGAATGATTGAACATCCTTCTTTGGTAATCTTGACAAAGCCGGTCAGGATTGCGCACCGGCTTTGTCCGTTGGGAGGCATGCTAGCGAAAGAATGTGAAGGGAATGCGAGTGGTGTGTAAATTAATGATAAACAATTGATTAATGCTTTAATTTCAATGCGTTGTACGGACATATACGATCATCCGACGCCCCGTGAACGACCAATCCGGGCCCATTCTCCCCATCCGGAAGAACTCTGTTAAAAAGCCATGAACCGTCTGAAGCACGCCCGACAACGGTCGCGTCACGGGTTCCAGATCAAACGGACCATCCCCGCGCAACTCCCCGCCTCCCCGGTGGCCACGAATCCCGCCCCCCGATAGAGCCGCGAGGCCGGTTCGGCCCCCTCCCTCACCTCCAGATCGATCGACGCCGTCCCGCGCCGACGGGCCTGGGCCAGCACCTGGGCCAGCAATGCCGACCCCACGCCGCGACCGGCCCAATCCGCCTCGACGCTGACATTGGTGATGTAGCCGGAAGTCTCGTTCCAGTAGATCGCCACCAGTCCCACCAGCCGTGCCCCATCCCACGCCTCGACGGTCATGGCGCGCGCGCGCAGTTTTTCGGCATAGGCAGGGATCGCCACCCGGCTGCTCAACGGGGGAACGAACCGGTCATCGCAGGCGGTCAGATGGCGCCGGATCTCTGCGGCTGGGGCGGTGTCGATCCGAAGCGCGGGCCCGGTCATGGGTCCAGCAAAACGGCGGCGCCAAACCCGTGCCGGCCAAAGGCGTTGCCGTTGTAAAGAAGAAACACCCGCCCGTCGCGGGCAAACAGATGGGGATAGCACTGCATCTCTCCATCCCACCCGCCGGCATCCCCCTCAAGGGTGCCCAGCTCGTCGGCCCGCTGCCAGTCGCGCCCGTTTTCGGACCAGGCATGGCCGATCCGGTAGCCGCGACTCCGGTTCTGACGAAAATCGTCCGCGTGGCGGTAACAGAAAAGCATGTGATACAACCCGCCATGCTCGAGCACGCTCGGCAGGGCCTGACACTCATCCGGACCGAGCCGGTCCGGGATCAACTGGCGACCCGCCTCGGGCCGCTCCCAAATGAGCCCGTCCTTCGAAACCGCATGCCCGATCTTGTAGATCCGATCCGGAGGGGCATCCGGGGCGATCCGTTTCCATCCGGTGCCGAAGATGTACCACATGTGAAACAGCCCATCGATCACCCGCACGAAGCCGTCGCACACCAGACAGGGCTCCTGGGGCGCGGCGGAGAGCACCGGTCCCGTGCCGACCCGTTCGAAGGTGGCCCCCTGGTCGTGGCTGACCACCAGACCGATGGCGGTCTCCACCGACACCGCCACCCGCCGGCTCCAGCCGCTCGTATAACCGAACACCTTGTCCTGGTGGGCGAGGATGTTGATCGGGAAGATGCCGTGCTCGTCGAAGCAACCCAACCCCCCCAGCGGCAGCACGGTGTGATCGGCAACCCCGAGGATCTCTCCCAGATCCGGGGTGAAATCCACGTAGGCCACGCGGCTGAAGAACTTGCCGTTGTCCGGATCCACCGAACGGGTGGAGAAGTAGATGCGCGTCCGGTCCGGCAGAAGCAGGGTCTGGGGGGATTGGGCAAACTCGACGCACCCATCCGGCAGGGGATGCTCTCTGGGATCGAAGATTTTTCCCAGTTTGCGCCACGACAAACCCGGACCACGCTTTTCAGTCATCGAGATCTCCTTGCAGTTCCGCCAGGCCAAAACCGTATCGACCCACCTGATTGCCCAGATAGGCCATGTAGACCTTGCCATCCAGGGCGAACACATGCGGATAGCTGATCATCTCGTCATCCCAGCCGCTCGGGGAGATGTCGATGCCGGCCCGGTCGTCGTGGCGCCGCCAGTTGACCAGATCGTCACTCACCGCATAGCCGATCCGATAGCCCCGCTCCCGCCCGCGATAGCCGGTGCTGTGACGATAGCAAAAGAACATGTGATAGCGGCCACCACTGAAAAAAACGTCCGGGCTGGCCTGGGCCTCGTCCGGCTCGACCCGCGACGGAAGCAGATCCTGGTTGTGACGGATCCAGTGGATCCCATCCTCGGAGTGGGCCATGCGGATCTTGTAGACCGGTTCGGCCCGACCATCGGCCAGAATCCACGTGCGACCCGCGATGTAGAACAGATAATAACGGTCGTTGAAACGCCGAATCTTCGGACCGCTCAACACGAACGGCTCGTCCGGGGAGGCGGAAAGGATCGGTCCAGGACCGAACCGGGTGAAGGTCTCCCCGCCGTCGCGGCTGATCGCCAGTCCGATGGCCACATCAAACGGCACCGATTCGCAACGGGTCCAGCCGCCGTAATAGGCCCACACCTCCTCATGGCGCCGGATCACCGAAACCGGATAAACGCCGAACTCATCGAACATTCCCAACCCCCCCAAAGGCAGGATCGGCGCCTCGGCCACCCGCACGATCCGGAACAGCTCCCGGCGATCCAGCTCCACGAAGGACGAATAGCTCACATAACGCCCCTGCTCGTCCGCCGGCGGACGGCAGGAGAAGTAGACCCGCACCGTCCGATCCTGGATCAGCACCGCCGGTCCCTGGGCGAACTCCTTGAGCCAGGGACGTCCGGTGACCTCTTGAGGGTTGAAGAGTTTTCCGAGTTTTTTCCAGGTGAACATGGATGATCCATCCTCTTTATCCAGGCGGGTCATGCTCGGACGCCACGCGTCAGAGCAGGGTGTAACCGGGGAGAAACCGTTGCTGGATCTCCTCCACGGTATTGAACATCATCACATCGAGAATCGACAGCCACGGCACGAACTCCGCGTCGAACTGGCGGTACGGGAGCGACCCGGCCTGGAGAAAACGCAGCTCGATCCCCTCCTCCGCGAACGCAGCGCGCTCGTAGAGCGACTGGCCGCCAATGGGATTGACATAGAGATCCGTGCCCACCGCCCGGCACAGGGCGATCACCTTCTCCTGGGCTTTCAGGTCGTGATCGATCGGCACCTGCGACGAAACCACCCATTCGGTTTGGATGCCGAGATGGTCGCACACCCGGTGCAGACCATGCTCGAGAAACGCGAACAGATTGGGATCCGGGTGCTGCAGAATCCCCTCGGCAAGCTGGTAGACCGCCTCGAAGCAGGGCGCGCGCCGGTAGGTGCCGTGCAGGCGGTTCAAGAGCGATTCGGGCTTGAAATCGCTTGCCAGGTAGCGCGCGCCGATATCCAACCCATCGGAACCGGCCATCAGCGGCAGGGAGAACCAGACCGGCGCGCCGTTTTGCAGAATGCGGTTGCGATTGATCCACCCCTTTTTCGTATATTTGATGTTATCATAGACGACGAAGCGATCCACGGACCGGATCAGCTGGAAATAGCCGATGTAGGGAAAGAAATAGGGCTGCATGATCGCGGTGCGCACGCTTGATCGACTCCGGTTTCCGATTGCCATGTTCGACATGCGATCATAGACCGTTTCCGCGCCAAAGCCCAGACCGTTCGGGAACGTGCCTGGAGCCTTGCCAGCGGCCAGGCCCACCCGGTCACGCACCGACAACACGCCCATGGAGAATCCACGGTTCCAGGCCGGCTCCACGGTTGACCGCCAAAACGATCGATGTCACGCCTGGTCCGAACGATCATGAACGCCGTGCCACCCAGGGTGGTCAAGAAAGGAAAGCGACGATGAGCGGGTTTGACTCCCGTATTCTGGTGGTGGACGACAAACCGGCCAATCTGCTGGCCATGCGCCGACTGCTGGCGCCGTTGCGCATCGAGATCCTCGAAGCCGCTGGCGGCGAGGCGGCCCTGGCCCAGGCGCTGCACCGGGATCTGGCCCTGATCCTGCTCGACGTGGACATGCCGGGCATGGATGGCTACGAGGTGGCCCAGGCCTTGAAAGGATTCGAGGGTACGCGCCACATTCCGATCATCTTTCTGACCGCGGCCTTCAAGGATCATCCGCACCTGCTGCGCGCCTACCAGTTCGGTGGGGTGGACTATCTGGAAAAACCCTTCGACGATCGGATCCTGATCGCCAAGATCGAGGTCTTTCTGGAGCTGCATCGCGCCCGCCTCGCCCAGAAACATGCCATGGATCTGCTCGCCCAGAGCGAGGCGAAGTTCCGGGCCATGGTCGATCACGTCGGCATCGGCCTGATCCGACTCGACACGGAGTATGGACAGCTCCTCGAGGCCAACCAGGCCTTTGCCGCCATGCTCGGCCACGAATCCGCCGACGAACTTCTCGGCACCACCATCATGGAGGTGACCCACCCGGACGACCTGGAGTCGAGCCGCGACGCCATCTTGCAACTGCGCGACGGACAACTCACCTCGACCCGCTTCGAAAAACGATACCTCACACGGGATCAAGAGGTGATCTGGGCCAGGGTGACCGCCTCCCTGCTACCCGGTCCGGAACCAAACCGCACCTTCATCGTTTCGGCCATCGAGGACATCACCGAAAACAAGCGTCTCGATCAACGCCTGCGCGAGCAGAACGAGATGTTGAGCCACTTCTACAATCTCCCCTTCATCGGCATGGCCATCACCAGCCCGGAAACCAAACAGTGGTTATCCGTCAACGATGCCCTGTGCCAGATGCTCGGCTACAGCCGGGACGAGCTGTTTGCCATGAACTGGGCCGAGCTGACCCATCCCGAGGATCTGGACAAGGATCTTCAACAATACCAACAGGTGCTCAACGGCACGATCGACGGCTATGTACTCGACAAACGCTTCGTCCGCAAGGATGGCCGGGTCGTGGAGACACAGCTCGATGTGAAGTGTCTGCGCGGACCAGATGACCGGGTGGAACGCATCGTGGTCACGCTTCTGGATATCAGCGAGCGCAAGCACACTGAAATCACCCTGCGCAAATTGACCGCGGAGCTGGATCGATTCTTCACCATGTCCCTGGATCTGCTCTGCATCGCCGACATGCAGGGTCGCTTTCTGCGTCTGAACCGCGCCTGGGAGCAGACGCTCGGCTATCCCCTCGAAGAGTTGCAGGGGAGCTTGTTTCTGGATTATGTCCACCCCGAGGACCGGGAAACCACTCTGGAGGCGATGAATGCCCTGGAGCAGGGGAACCGGATCCTCAACTTCACCAACCGCTACCGCTGCCGGGATGGAAGTCACCGCTGGATCGAGTGGCGCTCCACCCCCTACCAGAACAATCTGATCTATGCCGTGGCCCGTGACATCACCGAGCGCAAACAGCTCGAAGAGGCGTTGCGCCACGCCAAACGGAGCGCCGAGGAGGCCAACCAGGCGAAAAGCGAATTTCTGGCCAACATGAGCCATGAAATCCGCACGCCGATGAACGTGGTGCTGGGCATGGCCGAGATGCTGCTGGACACCGAGTTGACCGATCGGCAGCGTCTGTTCGCACAGACCATGCACAACTCCGGCAAGACCCTTTTGGGGGTGATCAACGACGTGCTCGACTTCTCGCGCATCGAGTCGGGTCGGTTTTCCCTCAGCCATCTCCCCTACGCGCCCGGTCGGGTGACCGAGGAGATCGTCGATCTGATGCGTCTGACCGCGGAGGGGAAAGGTGTGACGATGAGCCTGGAATTGGCCGACGATCTGCCTGGGGCCATGCTGGGAGACGAAAGCCGGATGCGGCAGATTCTGATCAACCTGCTGGGCAATGCCCTGAAATTCACCGACCGGGGCCGCATCCACGCTCGGGTGCGACGGGATCCGGAAACCCCGGATCAGCTGCACGTCACGGTCGAGGATACCGGCATCGGCATTTCGCCCGAGCAGCAGCGGTTGATCTTCGAGCAGTTCATGCAGGCCGATGTCGGGGTGACGCGCCGGTTTGGCGGGACGGGGTTGGGGTTGTCGATCTCTCGCCGCCTGGTGGAGTTGATGGGCGGGCGCATCTGGGTGGAGAGTCGTCTGGGCGAAGGGAGTGTCTTTCATGTCATCCTGCCCATCCAGGAGGTGGCCACGCCCGAGCAAAGGTGCGTCAGCGCACACCCGGTGGACGAATCATGCGCTCCAGCGTTCAAGATTCTCCTGGCCGAGGATGTCGAGGAGAACCGCATCCTGTTCGAGAACTACCTGCTGAACACCCCGCACCAGCTGGTGATGGTCGCCGATGGGATCGAGGCCGTGGAGAGGATCCAGGCCGAGCGGTTCGATGTGGTGTTCATGGATGTGCGCATGCCACGCCTGGACGGCTACGAGGCGGCACGGCGCATTCGCGACTGGGAACGTGCGACCGCGCTTCCTCGGGTCACCATCATCACCCTGTCGGCCCACGCCATGGAGGGGGAGCGGGAGCGCAGCCTGGCAGCCGGGTGTGACCACTATCTTTCCAAGCCGATCGGCAAGAAGGCATTGCTGGCGGCGTTGAACGCCATCGCCGCGGAGGGAGGGAGATCCGGCGCGTAGAGCGCGCGAAAAGCAAAGGCGAGATCCAGGAAGAAGTCCCGGAGGCGCTGCCTCCGGACCTTCGCCGGGGGCGGCAACCGCCCCCGGACCCCGGTGATGACTTGAAACATACCATGGAACTCCCGAAGGGAGGTCCATGGTATGAGGGGGTGAGGGGTTCTCCCCCCATCCTGCACGTTACGACACGTAGGAACAGGCGCTCGCTGCGGTGCGGGTATCCATGTCGCGACCGCGATTGGTGTGATCGTCCACCTCGGCGGCGGTGCCGATCATGCGCCCGAACAGGAAGGTGATGAAGGCCGCGCTCTCCATGGACTCGGCACTCACCTCGCCACGCGCATACGGCTTCCAGAGCATCTTCAACAACAAAACCGCGATCACCGCGTCCACGTTCACGCAGTAGACCTCCCGGCTGATGCCGCTCTTGTGCAGCGCATGCACCAACTGGTGGTAGAAATCCTGGAACACGTTGTACGAGCCGCGCTGCTTGAAGAGGTTGTCCACGAACACCTCGCGCGGATCGAAATTCTCCGGCTTGCCCTTGAACACCGGATGGTTGACGCACGGAATCTTGGCGTAATCCATGCTCCCGGCACCCTTGGCCTTGACCTTGTACGCCTTGTACTCGGCGGCATAGGCCATGGCCATGGCCATCAGATCCAGGCCATGATTCGGATCGCCCGGATCGGCGAGACCGGAATCCTTGAACCGCTCCATCAAAAAGGCGATCGCCTCGTAGCCGTTGCCGCCGTGGGCGAAACCGGTGTGGGAGAGGAAGCCCAGATAGGCCTTGTTGATCTGGATCCGCTCCGGAGCCATCGGGCCGTCGGCGCTGACCGCGCCCTTCGGGCCCTGGGCGGAGATGGTGCCCGGTCCGTTGGTGACCAAAAGTCCCACGAGCACCGAGAAACTGAACAGCTCCTCCTCGTTGGGGCGACGGTTGAACAGAGACAGAAAGGCGGTCTCGGTAAAACTCCAGGATTCGAGCAGCTCGGTGTTGTCCACGCCCGAGAAGCTCTTCTTGTCCTGACGGACCGACGGCACCACGCAGCCCACCAGGGAGCTGAAAATGCGGAAATGCCACGGCATGGCCAGCAGGGTGGTCACCGACAGACGACGACGCGCCAGGGCACGCCAGGCCAGATGGCAGCAGATGGCAGCCAGCACCGTGCTGTCGCGCACCCCTTCGCTACCCGCGCCCAACGCCTTGACGAACTCGATGAAAACCGATTTGCAGCCGCGCGCCTCCAGGGCGCTCAACATCGACTTGCCACGCTTGCCGCTCTTCGGAGAGATCAGCACGTCGCGCACGCCGCTCTCGGTGGCCTGGGCGAGTTGGGCCTGGAAGTCGAATTCCAGATTGTTCGGATCGGTCAGGCCGGAGTGGCCGAACAGATCGATGAGGGCCTGCACCGCCTCCCGCGCCGGCTTGATCTCGTTGGGTCCGAGCATGGCCAGGCCGGTGGAGAGCACCACGTTCGGACTGCTGCCCGCCTCGCGGGCGGCGTCGGCGGCCAGGATGCCCGGCAAACCGAAGTGGTTCACGAAGGCGTTCAAGGCGATGTTGGCCATGGCGCGACCGGTGGCATCCGGATATTCGCGCGTCAAGGACATCACCAGATTCTCTTCCAGGGTGTGGGTGGAGGCATCGAGCACGCTCACGCCATGCACCTGGGAGACCTGGGTTTTGGGATCCATGCGCGAGGCGCCGGAGCAATCCTTCATCGCCTGACGCGGGAAGATGGCGCCGACCTGCTTGCCCTGTGCGGCGATCTGCTCGTTGTAGGGGGCGAGCGCCTCGACCACCGGGAGCTGCAACTCCTTGGGCAGGGCGATATCCTGGTTGGAGAAGAACCAGCACTTGAGGGCCAGATCGCCGCGCGGCTCGAAATCGGGCTTGATGCCGTTCATCATCATCACGGCGGTCATGGCCTGGGGGATGTGGGCGATGTTGGTCACCACCGCGCCCTTGGCCGAGCAGGCCGGGGTTTCGGGGGTGAAGATCGCCCGGACCCCGAACTTCTCCATGAACCAGCGCTCCTTGGAGGCTGCGTCGTCGCCGGATCCGGCGATGGCGCCGGCGTGACCGCAGGAGCGGGTCAGCTTGGCCTTCCAGCGGCCCACCACGCAGGCCACCACCGGCTTGCGGAACACCAGATCGCGCTCGTAGTATCCACCCGGCTCGATGTACATCACGGCGGCCTTGGTACGGTCGTCGTTGTGCATGGCATGGGTGAACTCCGGGGCGGCGAAGTGGATGTAGACATCCTTGCCCGACGACACCGACACCGTGGTACCCCAACCGGCGGTGAGCAGGTAGGTGGCGATGGTGGTGGTGAAGTTGCCGGAGTTGGAGTAGAGGCCCACCGATCCGGGGACCAGCGACTCGTGGGGAGCGTTGCCGCCCAGGGCGCCACCGATGCGCACGTGGTTGTGGGCATCGCCCAGCCCCAGGCAGTTGGCGCCGAAGACATCCACGCCGCGCCACTGGCAGTATTGACGGATCATGCGGGCGTGCTTGACCTTCACCTTCTCGGTGAGGATCACCACCTTCTTGAGATCCGGGTTGACGCGCACCGCCTCGATCACTGCGTCCTTCACCCCGTCCGGTGGGACGTAGACCACGGCGACGTTGAATTTCTTGCCGTCGTTGAGGGCCTCGAGCACGTTGTTGTAGACCGGGATGTCGCCGATCTTGGTTTTCAGCACCGCGCCGGAGCGGCCCGGCATGACGCCGCAGACGATGTTGCCGCCGGAGTACTCATGGCTGATCGGCGTGACCGTGGTGCTTTCGCCGCCCAGGATGTTGAGCACGCAAACCCGATCCTCCTTGGTGGCCAGATCGGCCAGGGAGTGGATGCCGACGAAGTAGGGAAACTCCTTTTCGCCCTTCGGATGCAGAAAATTTTGCCCCATGGCGGGCATGGTATCGATCAATGGCATGGATGACCTCGTTGTCCTTATGAAAGCGCGTGGGATCGCGAGTTTGACGAGAGTTGCACGATGGGGGGAGGCCCCTCGCCCCCCCACCCGTGGAACGCCCGGTCGGGAGTTCCACGGCAAATGCCGTTTTATCCCGAACGGGTTACCTGACCCCCATCTTCTGGGCGATCACCTGACGGCCACCGTTCTTCATCCAGGTGTCCACGGCCACGGCGTAGTTGATCACCTCGCTCATGGCGGAGTCGTAACCGAACATGGCATGCGGGATCCCCAGGGAGTCCAGGGTATCCTTGAGATAGCCCAGACCCTGCACCAGATTGGGACCGCCGCGTCCCACCACCACGAACAGCGGCGTGGGACCGCGCTCGTTGAAATAGGAGCGCAATCCGTCGCCCATGGCGCGGAAGGTCTCGTAGATGTCGGTATTGTTGGCCTTGCCGCCGATCAAGAAGAGCACGTTGGTTTGGCCGAGCCAGTGTTTGTAGGTGATGTCGCTGATCTGCTTCATCTTCGCGTAGGGCGGATTGCCACCGAAGTCCGAGGAGATGGTGGCCAGATCGCCCAGCAGTTCGGTCACCAGGGCGTTGGCGCCACCGCCGAAGGTCATGGCGGTGATGGTGCCGGCGGGATTGATCACATACACATCCGACTGGCCCTGATAGGTACGCAGTTGGTTGACCTCGAGTTCGTAGTCCGAAAGATGGATGCTGTCGAGGGTCGCGGGCAGGTTGAGGCGTCTGGCGTTGCGGTCGTCGCCGTCGAAGGAGCACTTGAAATCGCAGGCGATCGGGACCAGGCGACCGTTCGGATCGCGCCAGATGCGGATCGGGTTGATCTCCAGGGTGGTCATGCCGTAGTTGTTGAACAGATCCCACAGCTTGGTGATGTTCTGCACCAGCGGGCTCAGGATTTCGTTCGGGGCATTCATCTTGTCCAGGGCGTTGGAGATGACGAACCCCTTCAAACCGGTCAGAGGATCGAACGGCACCACCGCGATCTGGCTGGGGGGCAACTCTTCGATGTCCATGCCGCCGTGGTGGGTGATGGTCAGGGTGGGCGCGCGGTAGACGGTGTTGTCGGTCAGGGAGACGTAGATCTCGTGCTCGGCCTTGACGAACCCCTCGAAGGTGACCCCCTCGGATTTGGAGGATTGATTGCCGTGGGTGTGCTCGGCAAAGTAGAGACGCTCCTTTTCCTTGAGCGCGGTGCGAACATCCGTGGCCTTGCCAACCAGACCCGCCTTGCCTTTCTTGCCGATTCCGCCTTTGAAGATGGGTTTGATCAGGCAGCCCCCCCATTTGTCGATCAGGGCCTTGATCTCATCGGGCGTCGCTTCCGGCCCGAGAACCTCGGCGCAGGGAAAATCGACGTATTTGAGTAATTTGGCCCCCCATTTCATGCCGGTGATTTGCATCGGTGCGGTACCTCACTCTTTTTGTGACATTGATTGAAAAATGGATCCCCCCGGATGATGCCACAACAAAAAACGGGTAAATTCGACACCGCTTGGTGCCTTCATTACCCGTTCCTTGAGCATCGTGCATGGCGGGAGCGACGGGGCTCGAACCCGCGACCTCCGGCGTGACAGGCCGGCATTCTAACCGACTGAACTACGCCCCCGTAACATGATTATGTGCGTTGCGACAGAGTTGATTCTGGATTCAACCGATACCAGTGTGTTGTCGCGGGGAGGGATTATCCACATATTGCCAGGGGTCGTCAAGGAGGATTGTGCGTGTTTTTTTCCGGCCCCTCCCGCGGGAAACCTGGGCACCGAATCGGGAAATCATCATGGCGTTCGCCTGGCCCGCATGCAGGATTGGTTCCTTTCCCGAACCAAAGAGTTGGTTGTCCCTTTCCGAAGCAGGCGGGAACCGTTATCCTCGAATGGATGCGCAAGCCGGGTTCGACGCGCCCGGCCCGCATGTCGAAAACAGGTCGGATCTCACCTTTAGAATATTTCCCGGATGACACGCCACATGAATGGGCACACCCTGCCAGCGGCTCCTGCCGAGCTTCCCAGACCCGTCACCCTGGAGACCTTTCTCCCCTTTTTGTGCTGTCCCAACTGCCAGGGAGATCTCCAGCTCTCCCGTCCCACCGACAAACCCTGGACCGAGGCCCTGACCTGCGACACATGCGGGGCCGGTTTTCCAGTCATCGATGGCATCCCGGTACTCTTTCCGGGCAACCGCCAGGAGAGCCTCGACGACCTCTTCCAGCGCTATTGGGACTCCGCCGAAAAGGCGCATCTCTACGACGCCAAGGTGGAGGGCGGCGAGGACCCGTTCGGAGTCTACAACCACCACTCCGAAATCCATGCCATGGCCGTCCATTACGCCACCCGCCCACCCCGCGCGCTGCTCGATGCCGGCTGCGGCAACGGTCGGTTCCTCACCACCTTTCCAAACGATACCCTCAAGGTGGGGGTGGATGCTTCGCTGAACCTGTTGCGCATCGCCCGCGGCAAGGGTCGCGGCGATTTTCACGTCTGCTGCGAACTGGAGTCCCTGCCCTTCAAGAACGCGCTGTTCGATACCGTGATCAGCTGTCGCGTGCTTCAACATCTCAAGGAACAGGAGCGCGCGGTTGGCGAACTGGCCCGAATCACCCAACCCAACGGACGGCTGATCCTCGAGATCTACAACACCTGGAACCTGAAAACCCTCTATAAACAGATCCGCATGTCGCCCATTCGGGAGGTGTTCAACGCCCCGTTCCGTCTGCTGTTCCGCTCCATGTCCCCCTTTGCGGACTGGGGGCTGGATCATGACCGCTACAACAGCTGGTGGGAGATCAAGCGGTGGATGCGCCGCGCCGGCGTCGGTCGCATCGAAGGACGTGGCGCGGGGTTCGGGTTTCACAAGTATCTCTTTCAACCGTTTTACATCGACGCCGTTCTGCGCAAACACGCCCCGCATTTCCTGCGTCGTTATTACGACGCCTGCTTTGCCCTGGAAAAACGGATCGGCGGTTGGCCCGTCCTGCGCCATACCCTGGAAAAGTTCGTTCTGTGCGGCACCATCGGTCCCAAACCCGCCTGGAGCACCTTCGGCGAACGGATCTTCAAAACCCTCGGTCACGCCTGGATCTCCTCTCCCCTGGTGAGCGCGCGCGCCGTCAACGCCTGGATCCGCGAGCGCCAACCTTACGATACCCTGCCGGTGCAGGATGTCACCACGCATCTGCGCGAGGGGGTGCTCTGGCTGTGCCGCGCCCAGGACGCCACTCCGGATCACGGAGTGAGTCGGGCTTTTGCCGCGGGTTGGAGCCCACAATTCCGGGGTGGCGGCTGGCAGCCCTCCTATCCGGAGACCACCGGATACATCATCCCCACCCTCTATCGGACGGCGGCCCTGGTCCCGGAGGCCGAGGCCCGAAGCCGTGCCGCGCGCATGGCCGACTGGGAGATCGCCATGCAGCTCCCCAACGGCGCGGTGATGGGTGGCACGGTCGATCAGAAACGGTCACCCGCGGTGTTCAACACCGGGCAGGTGCTGTTCGGCTGGCTGCGCGCCCATGCCGAAACCGGTGATGGGCGCCACCTGGAGGCGGCCATGCGTGCCGGGGCATACCTGTTGCGTGTCCAGTCGCCGGAGGGGGATTGGCGTCAAGGCAACTCCCGCTATGCCAAGGCCGAGAGCACCACCTACAACAGCCGCGTGGGGTGGGCGTTGATCCGTCTGGGCATCGAAACCGGGGAGGCGAAATACCGGGATGCCGGCATCCGGAACATCCGTCACGTCCTCGGGCGTCAGCAGGAGAACGGCTGGTTTGCCGACAACTGTCTTTCCGATCCGTCCGCGCCGTTGTTGCATACCATCTGCTATGCCATGGAGGGGCTCGCCGGCGCGGCGATCTCCCTGGACGAGCCGGCCTGGTTGCGACGGGTGGAGTTGGCTGGTCGGGCTTTGCTTGGCTGTCAATCTCCCCTGGGGCGGATCCCCGGACGTTTGGACGGGCAGTGGCGTGGCGTGGTGAATTGGGACTGTCTGACCGGCAGTGCGCAGTTGGCCGGGTTGTGGCTGGTATTGGCGGAACGGTGCGGGGATGACGGATTCCATGAAGCGGCGCGGCGCACCTTGGGCTTCTTGAAGCGGATGCAGCGGTGTGACGGGGTGGATGGCGCGATACGTGGCGGGATGCCGGGTTCTTATCCGTTTGGGGGTGGCTATGGTCGGCATGAGGTGTTGAACTGGGCCACGAAGTTCTATTTGGATGCGTTGTTGCTGGAGATGGGCGTCGAGAATGCCGAGGGGTGGGCCAGGGGGTGAGGTGAGACCCGGACGGAGTTTACCGTGGAACTCCCGTCGGGGAGGTCCACGGTCGGGGGGTGAGGGGGTTCTCCCCCCATCATGCCAGTTACCCTGGAACTCCCGTCGGGGAGGTCCAGGGTAAAATTCCCCACCTCAAACCTTCATCCCCCGCAACAATCAACGACAGATCCCGCGACTCCTGGCAAACTCCCCGTAAAGAGCATCGGACCGGATCGTATGGGTCAAGAACCACTCGGTGACGAACAAATTCATGTCCACGATGAAGTAGATATTCCGATCCTGGGTCAAACGGCCCGCCAACTCCTTGAGTCGGATCAACAAACGATGATGCTCCCGGGCATGCTCGGCCCGTTTCGGATAACCCACCTCGGTCATCCACGCCTCCTCACCGGAAAAATGCGTGCTGCAATATCCCAGCAAGAACGCCACCGCCTGATCGATCTCCTCCCAATCCCTGGAGGTCGGAGGACGCAAGGTCAATTTTCCGGCCAGAGTGTTGATGTGGACGATCCGGTTCATCAACTCCAGATGTTCTCGATCGAATGCATCGATGCCGGTCTTGCGCAGCCTGAGACGCATCGACTCCCGAAACGACAACTCCCGCCCGGATTTCGCACTGTCGGAACCCATACCGCGCGACGCGGCGGAAACGGCGTGCGGAGACGCTTCGGTGCAGGCCTTGGGAGACTCCCCACCCTTGGAAAAACGGGCATACGCCATGTCCAACTGGTTGATGTGCTGAAACAACCACCCCACCACCAGATGAAGCAGATCGACCACGAAGGAGATCGACTCCCGCCAGATGCGCGCTTCGAGATCCAACAACGTCTTGACGAATATCCGATGCGCTTCGGCGTGGGCGGCCACGCCTGGATAGTGGATCCGGTGCATGAACGCCTCCTCCTCCTGGAAGTGGCGGGTTGCATAGCTCTTGAGATCCTGAAGCGTGCCGCGCAAGGAAGCGACCGAATCCGGATCCGGGGTCTCCTTTTGCAGCTTGCGCACCTCGCCGTAGAGACGCACGATCAACTCCACCAACTGTTCATGCTGACCGTGCAGGGCTGGAATCTCCACATCCTTGAGCCGGGCGCGCAT
>NZ_JBZVFG010000066.1:0-16162 GCF_058402785.1 Candidatus Magnetaquiglobus sp. | reverse complement strand
GGGCGTTCGTCGAACGCATCAGGTTGCGCTGGGCGTTGATGGCGAAAAGATTGGTAGAGATAGAAAGAGACATGTAATAATCCTCCCTGAACCGATCCCAACAAGGGATCGCCTGATATCGTCACCCATCCCTGGTGTAGTGTTGAACCGTTCATTCGCGAGCAGGCCGGTCCGAGCCTGGCATCTCAATCCACCGCGACGGCTTCACCCATGAAGCGCCAACGGAGCAAGAAGCACGTTCTCTCCCCATCGCATCCATCCGGTCGCAACCGAATGGGGGCAAGATTTCTCCACACCGCATCCCTCCGGTCCAGCCGGTGGCAGGATCATCCCGCACCACGCAAAGCGCGGCGGACGAATCCGGAGATCAGGATGGGGTGTCAGTCAGAACACGAGGTCTGGATGTATGATCCGGCCAGACGGCGGCCCAGGGAATGCGTGATGCAAGGCAGAGGTGAGACATGATGCGTGGCCTCCTGACCCGGTACCATTCCTGGTCGCCGTATCGTGATCGTCCCTGACTGGAGATGGGTTGTTCATTTCAAGGGCCAACCCCGCCCTCTTGGCGACCTTGTTTCCGAGTCGCCGACCGGTTCATCCTGAACCCGTTGCCTTACTGCATTGATCGGTTGTTCGCCTTGGGGAGTTTAATCTTTTTGCTTGATTTTTCTCTCCCCCGCCGTTCCATCGGCCCGGCGCGTCACCGCTTGAAAAGATGTATCGGCGGCCCGCGTGGAAGGGTTTAGTCCCTTTTTCGCGGGCCGGATCGAACTTGAAAAGGCGGAGGATGGGACGGTCATGAACGGTTGCCGCGGCACGCCCCCCGGGGCTCCACGAGCCGGGTTCACGCCGTCAGAAGGCCTGCTGGATCGGGGCGCCCTGGGGCGGCGGGAGCTTGGCGTTTTTGACGCTCTTGTCGGGCATGGCCGGAGGCATGGGGACGGACTCCTGGGCCTGGGGCGCGTTGCCTCCCATGCCGGCGGGTTGGGGTTGCGGGGCCTCGTCCTGCTCCACGCCGCGCCGGGCGGAGATCGGCACGCCGATCGCCTCGGAGAGCTGTACCGCGTCGGCGATGTCCATGCGGTTCAAGATCTTGGCCGCCACCTTCTCGGGGACCGCCTTGAGCGCCTTGACCGCGGTGTCGCGATCCATGGCCATCAGGCTCGAAGCGGCCTGCTTGGGTTTCATGCCGGAGTAGATCTTGGCGAGCCGCTTGATGTTGGCATCATCGGCCTCCTTTTCGCGATCCAGATCGGCGCGGATGGTATCGCGCAACTGCTCCAGGGCGGTGATGCGCTTCTGCATCTTCTCCTCGAGCCGCTTGAGATCGGCCTCGCGCAACTCCAGCATCTTCTCGCGCTCGTCCATGGCCAGACGCCGTTTCTCCAGCGACTCCAACAACGCGATCGGATCGCGAACCAGGCCGGAATCCGCCGCCTTGCTGCTCTTGGACTTCTCCTCGTGGTCCGCAACCCAGGCCGGAACCGCGCCGGCGATCAATACGACGAACAACGCCGCGATACTCACGATCCAACGGGTACGCCTGGTCATGTTCACGCCAAATTCCTCCTCGTTTGATACTGTCCCGCCGGATCACGCCCGACCCGGTTGATTGCCACCAAATCCATCTCCTTGAACTCCTGACGCTTCGCCTCGTGCTGCAAACGGGCGCCCTCCTTTTCGGCCAGTTTCTCCGACTGTTGCAAGCGCATGCGCGCTTCGTGCCAGGCCGCGCGGGCCTGTTCGGAGTCGTGTCGGGCCCGTTGCAACATATGCTCCAATCTCTGCCGCCGCCACGCCTGACCGGCCAGAAACGACTGCATCAACCCTGCGTCGGTGCGCTCGGCATCGGGATCGGCCAGCGCTTCGATGGCGGCGCGCCGCTCCTCGGCGGTCTGCCGGTCCAGCTCGGCGATGTGACGCGTCAACTCCTCGATGCTCACCAGGGTGCGCGCAAAGGCCTGGCCCGCCGCCTCTTCCTGGAGACCGCGCAGCTCCTCCAAACGCGAAAAGCGATTGCCCACCTTATTTGGACTCTCCTTGTCGAAGAATGTACCAGGCAACGGGCAAAGCCCGGCAAAAAAATCATGACAGCGCGTGATTGGGACTCGCCATTCGGGTCCGGTTATCGCAGACTGATGGCGTGGGTCAGTTATCACAACTCATCATACACCCTATCCGCAAGGGTATCTGCAACTATCATGCCCACCATAAAACTCTTGACACGCGCCTTGTTTCCGCTCCTCTCCCTTGTTGCGCTCCTCATCCTGGCCACTCCCGCCACCGCGCGGGAGAAGGATCTGATCGTCCTGGCCGTCGGGCCGGAGACCACCGAAATCCTGCGCCGTCTGGGCGAACCCCTGGCGCGTGCCGCGGATCTCCCTCCGGAGGAGGTCCGGTTTCATGTGGTGCTCAACCCGGCCCTCAACGCCTTTGCCCTGCCCAACCGCAACATCGTTTTCAACAGTGGTCTGCTGCTGGCGGTTCGGGATCGTGACGAGCTGGCCGGGGTGATGGCGCACGAGATCGGCCATTTGAAGGCCGGCCATCACTTGCAGCTTGAGGCTCTGACCAAGCGGCTGTCGATCCAGACCATGATTTCGGCTGCCGCGGGCATGATCGCCGCCATGGCCTCGCGCAACGGACAGGTTGGTCAAGCGGTGATCACCGGCGGGGCTGGTTCCGCGCAACTCGACATGCTCGAGGCGATCCGCAACAAGGAGTCCCAATCCGATCGGATCGCCGTCATGCTGCTGGCCAAGGCAGGGTTCAACCCCGAGGGATTGGCCAGTTTCATGAACCGACTGGTGCAGCAACAGCGCATCTCCACCCTGCCGCCTCCTTATCTCCTGACTCATCCGATCTCCACCGA
Organism: Candidatus Magnetaquiglobus sp.; assembly: GCF_058402785.1. NCBI lineage: Bacteria > Pseudomonadati > Pseudomonadota > Magnetococcia > Magnetococcales > Candidatus Magnetaquicoccaceae > Candidatus Magnetaquiglobus > Candidatus Magnetaquiglobus sp. The sequence continues at coordinate 13,290 of NZ_JBZVFG010000066.1, read as the reverse complement.
ACGTCTGCTCGATTCCAAGCGCATGGCTGCCGAGGAGCCGCGCCCCACGCCGCGCAGGGAGGATCAGGCGGACAATCTTTTGTTGGCACGGGCCAGGGCGGTACTCGAGGCCGAATCCAGCGAGTTCCCGGAGGAGAGCATCGTCCGGTTTCAATCCCGGTTGCGGCTCGAACCGGACGATCTGGCTTTGGAGCAGGGGTTGGCCGAGGCGTTGCGTGCCGCCGGACGGCTACCTGAAGCCGAGGCGCTCTGGAACAAGCTGATCAAGAGTCATCCTGGGGATCCCCATCTGTTGCGCCATCGCGGGGTGACGCGCACCGAGTTGGGTCATTTCGCGGAAGCGGCCCAGGATCTCGAGGAAGCGAGCATGCAACTGCCCGATCAGCCGGATCTCCGTTTTCGCCAGGCATTTGCCTTGAAGGAGTTGAAAAAACCGCAAGAGGCGATTCGCATCCTGCGCAAGCTCGCCTCGAAGGAGCCGGACGAGCCGCGGTACTGGTATTTGCTGGGGCTGGTCGAGAGTGATGCCGGGCATGCTGGTGAGGGTCATTTGGCCATGGGGCGGTATCATGCTTTGATTCTGGAGCGCAACAACGCCCTGTGGCATTTTCAGGAGGCGATCCGTTTGTTGCCGAACGGATCCACCGGGCAATCGATCGCGCGGGAGGAGTTGAAGCAGGCGCGCAAGATCGAGGTCAAGCGGGAGCCGGAGGAGGGGGAGCGCAAGCGGCGCTGAGGAGGGAGCCCCTGCCATGAGGGGGAGCGCAAGCGGCGCTGAGGAGGGAGCCCCTGCCATCTCGAATTTGATTTTACTGTTGAAAAAAAAGAGAGAGTCTGGGAGATTCTTCTCCCAGGGTTCTATCCTTTGTCTTTAAATCCTTTGCCTTTAGCGCGCTCTACAAAAAAAGCGATTTTTCGCGCCTTTTGCGAAGAATCGCTGCGCGCAGCCTTGATTCCTGGTGACGTTTTGCTCCTTTGCAAAACGTCACCAGGAATCATCGCCAGAACGGGCAGCCGAAGGCGGCTTGTGTGCCGACATGCCATTCGTCCCCTCCTTACGCCCTGACGGGCAACGGAGGGGGCACATGAGACGGCGCGCGCTTGCGCCTTTTTTCGCAAAAGACGCGAAAAAAGGCTTATCGTGAAAAGCGCGCGAAAGGAAAAAGTCATAAAGAACAAAAATCCAAACCTCAGGGCTTCGCCCCGAACCCCACCAGGGGCCATTGGCCCCTGGACCCCGCCAGTTCCTCCGCAGTTCCCCCGCCAATTCCTCCGCAACCTCCCCTACCCCTGCACTGGAATCTCCCGACTCACCCGCACCACCCGGTTCCCTTCACCCACATACACCAACGTCGGCGCAAACCGCTCGGCCTCTTCCGGAGTCATGGCGACAAACGCGGCAATGATCAGAATATCCCCGTTGCTGGCCTTGTGGGCCGCCGAACCATTCACCGAAATCGTCCCACTGCCGCGCGCGGCGCGAATCGCATAGGTGGTCAACCGCTCACCGTTGGTCACGTTCCATAAATGAATCTGCTCGAACTCCCGCAATCCGGCGCTCTCCATCAGATCCTCGTCAATGGCACACGAACCCTCGTAATCCACCTGCGTCTCCGTGACCGTGGCCCGGTGCAGCTTGCATTTGAGAAGCGTGATCTCCATCCCCCTACCCTCGCCTGATTCCGAATGGTCCCCTACGCGCCATCCTCGCGTGACAACACCATGTTGTCGATCAAGCGGGCACTGCCCAACCGCACCGCCAGCAACATCACCGGATCTTCGTCATCCGTGACCGTCGCGACTTTCAGCAAGGTTCGTGCCGCTCGTACCGCCACATACTCCACACGCTCGATGCCCGCCGCATGCAGTACCTCCCTGGCGACCCCCTCCAACAACTCCGGACTCCCCTCCCCCGCGCGACGCAAATCCCGCGCGGTCAACAAAGCCCGATACAACGCCCCGGCACGCAAACGCTCCTCCGGGTTCAAATAACGGTTGCGACTCGACATGGCCAAACCATCCGCCTCGCGCACCGTCGGCACGCCGACCACCCGCAAGGGCATGGCCAGATCGGTCACCAACCGCCCGATCAACAAAAACTGCTGATAATCCTTCAGACCAAAAAATGCCACATCCGGTTGCACCCGGTTCAACAGAATCGTCACCACCAGGGCCACGCCATCGAAATGACCGGGCCGCACCGCGCCGCACAGCCCGGCAGAGATCTCCGGAAGCTGAATGCGCGTCTGGAACCCCTCGGGATAGATCTCCCTCACCTCCGGCAGATACAACGCATCGCAACCGGCAGCGGTCAACATGGCCTGATCGGCCTCCAGGGTGCGCGGATAGCGGGAGAAATCCTCGTTGGGTCCGAATTGGGTGGGATTGACGAAGATCGAAGCCACCACATGGGCACACTGCTGACGCGCGGCGTGGATCAGGGCGATGTGACCGGCATGCAACGCCCCCATGGTCGGCACGAAGCCGATTCCGCCCCCCGAGGCGCGACGTGCGCGACTCCAACGGGTCAGGGCCTGGGCATCGGTGAGAAGCTCCATGGATTCCTCAGTTACGGATCAAAGCCGTGCTCGGGGCCCGGAAAGGCTCCGGTACGCACCTCGTCGGCAAAACGATTGACCGCCGAAACGATCGCCTGGCCGCCCTCCAGATAGTGCTTGACAAACCGGGGGCGCACGCCGTCAAACATCCCGAGCAGATCGTAACCCACCAAGACCTGACCATCGCAAGCCGGACCCGCGCCAATGCCAATGGTGGGAATGGTCAACCGTTCGGTGATCGCGGTGGCCAACGGGGTGGGCATCCCTTCGAGGATCACGGCAAAGGCGCCGGCCTCCTGCACGGCCAGGGCATCCTCAAGCACCCCAGCCGCCGCATCGCCCCGTCCCTGCACCTTGAATCCACCAAAGGCATGCACCGATTGCGGAGTGAGCCCCACATGGGCCATGACCGGGATGTGGTGGTCGGCCAGATAACGGATGGTCTCGACCATGCGCCGTCCACCCTCGAGCTTCACCGCCTGACAGCCGCTCTCCTTGAGGATGCGTACCGCGGCATCCATGACCCGATCCCCGGCACCATGACAAACCCCGAAAGGCATGTCGCACACCACCAGGGCGCGACTCGAACCGCGCACCACCGCCGTGGCATGGTGGATCATCTGATCCAGGGTGACGGGCAGGGTGGTGTCATGGCCGAGAATCACCATGCCCAAGGAGTCGCCCACCAGCAGGATATCCACGCCGGCACTCTCGAACAAACGGGCGAAGGTGTAGTCGTAGGCGGTCACGCAGACGATCCGGCGACCCGATCGTTTCATGCGATCGAGTTCCGGCACGGTGACGCGGGCGCTCATGACCGTTTCCCGTCTCGTGGAAACGGCGCGCGCGAAAGGCTCGCCAGGATGGTCGTTTGGGGGAGATCGGTTTGTTTCATGAATGTCCGTCCCGGTCCCCGCGAGGGTGATCCAGGCGTCCCAATATGAGTTCGGGTTGACGGGATTGCCCGCGAACGGGGCCTGCCCGATGTTCATGCATCCTCATAAAGATCCGGATTTCGGGTCACGGCTCCCTGATCAATCGCTCGGAGTCCACGCCCATCCGTCCCAGTCGGATGATCCGGGCGGTATCATCGACCTCATCGAGCAGTCTGTCAATGGTTTTGCCGCATGTCGGGTGGATCCACCCCGGCGCGAGATCCGCCAGGGGACGCAGCACGAAACGGCGTGCATGCAGCCGCGGATGGGGCAGAATCAACGACCTGGAGCGAATCACCCGTCCGCCGAAGAACAGAAGATCCAGGTCCAAAGGGCGCGGACCCCAATGGATTTCATGGCTGCGATCCCGTCCCGCCTCTCGTTCGAGGCGCTGCAACAGGCGCAACAGAGCACGCGGACCGCTCGTCCGGCAGGCCAGCGCGGCCACGCCATTCCAGAACCACGGCTGATGCCGGATCGGTCCGACCGGCTCGGTGCGGTAGAGCGGGGAGAACGCCAGGAGAGTCAGGCCGGCGTGCCGATCCAACCGGACCAGGGCGCGACGCATCCGCGACAGGGTATCCGGACGGTTCCCGCCCAGACCGATCCAGGCCAGACGCGTGGCGGGAACGGTGGAAAAGGGGTTGGCCTCCGGGTCGTGGGCAGTCATGCGGACGATCGGGGTGCGTGGATGACCGGGTGGGGATCTAGATCCGTCCGACGTTGTCGGCCTGGAAATTGACCTTGATGTGCCAGGGTTCGAAACGGACGCCGAGCAGGTTGTCGCGGGGATAGCGCAGCCGCAGATAGCCGAGGTCGCGCAGCCGCTTGAAAACCGGCGTGGTGACGAACCGTTCGGTGAAGTTGAAGGCGCCGTAACCGGCCTGCCCCACATCGAAATCGCTCACGCCGTGGTAGGAGTAACCCGGCGGCGCCAGGGAACGGGAGGCACGGGAGAGATTGCCATCGCTCTCCGACACCTTGGTGAGGAAGAGCTGGAACTGCTTGATCACGCTGCGCACGCCGGAGGTGAGCACCACCTGATCGCCCAACTCCTTGCGCAGGTGCTGATAGATCGCCTCGGGCTGGCCGCGGAAAAGGTAATTGCCGGTTCCGGAGAGTTTAACAACCTCGTTCATCGGCACGCGATCGGTCAGATTGCGCAGCGGCTTGTCGCCGTAAAAGCCGTAATCCGAGGCGCTGGCGTAGAAAAGCTGTTCGAGGAAGTTGAGTTCCTCGACCGTGAAGGGTTCGATTTCGGTCTGGGTACGGGCCAGATAGACCGACTGATCGAAATCGATCACGTAGAAGTTTCCGAAGCCGATCAGTTTCTGGATGCGGTTGAAACGCCGAAGCGCGGAGTTGAGCAGGTCGAGCTGCTCTTCCTTGAGGTAGACGTCATCCGGGTGGTCTTCGTTGAAGTAACGAACCTTGTGGAGATAGCTGTCCAGGTCGTCGTCCCGGGAGTCCTGGGAGACGCGGTTTTTTTTGGGCAAGGCGGTGGCACGGCGTTCGGCGGACGCGGCCAGGGCTTCGGATCCGAACGGATTCGAGGCCATCACACCTGCGGCACCCGCGGTGATTATTTTCAGAAAACCCCGTCTGTTCATGGTTTTCTTCGTCCGATGTCCTGTCTAGTTGGAACCAGGGGGTTCCAGCCGATCATTACCCGATCAGGATGGTATCGATCAGATCATAGCACGCATCCCGGCACGAATGCCATGGGTGAATGCAACCGACCTGCGACCCAGCCGTTGCATTCGTGGCAAGCAATTCTTTTGCCAGTTTATATACGTTCACCTCGAAATCGGAATAAACTCGCATTCTCACCGCTTCTTGCGCGTATTTCGCTTTGACGCGCCCTGGCCATTGGGGTACAAAGGACAGTTGCACTGGCCCAGGGCCGTCCCCGATTCCTCCAACGCCGCCACCGTTTCATGCCCGCAACGCCACCGCACCGCCAGCCCATCGACGCACGACCCGCGCGACCCGCGATCGGGATCGGCTGGCCCGTGGTCGCGATCCGTCGCATCCGGTGCATTCTGACGCTGGGGGTGGTATTGCTGCTGGGTCTGTCGCCATGGACCGCCTGGAGCGCGGATCCGTCGAATCTCTCTGCCCACGAGGCCCTGGAGGCGATCACCCAGGATGCGGTCAAGGGAAATCATATACCTGGGGTCAGCAAAAAAACAGAGAAATCGCCGCCTCAGCCCTCCATGCCCGAGATGTGCGCCAGAATTGGCGCCAAGCTGCGTAGCGTCGATCCCTCGACCTGCCAGAAATTCAACCTGCAACGCACGGGGGCCGCCTCGGTCAACGGTCTGCCCATTCTCCTCAAGGAGTACCCACCCCACCCCGGTCGTCCACCCCAGGCGCGCATCCTGCTGTTGGGCGGCATCCACGGGGATGAGTACTCCTCGATCAGCATCGTCTTCAAGTGGCTGGAAATCCTCGAGGCGCACCACTCCGGGCTCTTCCACTGGCGGGTCGCCCCCCTGGTGAATCCGGATGGTCTTTTGCGCGACCGATCCCAGCGCACCAATATCCGCGGCGTGGATCTGAACCGCAACTTTCCCACCACCGACTGGCATCGGGAGAGTCGTGAATACTGGGTCAACAGAACCCACAGCGATCCGCGTCGTTTTCCCGGTCCCGCCCCTTTGAGCGAACCCGAATCCCGTTGGGTCGCCGAGGAGATCGAGCGGTTCCGACCCAACGTCGTCATCTCGGTGCATGCCCCATTCGGTCTGCTCGACTTTGACGGTCCTCCCACCACGCCACCCGAGCGCCTTGGCGCCCTTTACCTGACCCTGCTCGGCACCTATCCCGGTTCCCTGGGTCGTTACGCCGGCATTCAAAAAAAACTGCCGATCATCACCATCGAACTCCCCTTGTCGGGCGCGCTGCCCAACACCACGGAAATCGCCACCATGTGGTCTGACATGGTACGCTGGATTCGTGGCAACGTGCGCGATCGGGGGCCCAAACGCACCTACCTGACGGAACGTCCACTGCCATGAATCCACGCCTGAACCATCTGGAGCCCTATCCGTTCGAAAAGTTGGCCGCTCTGTTGGCCAACACCACCCCGGAGACCAGCCTCATGCCGATCAATCTGTCGATCGGCGAGCCGAAACATCCGCCCGCGCCCTTTCTTTTGGATGCGATGCGCGATTCGCTCATCGAGGTCTCCAGGTACCCCTCGACCGCCGGCATGCCGGAGTTGCGTCGCGCCGCCTGCCAGTGGGCCGAAAAGCGCTACGGTCTGGATGCCGGGGCGCTCGATCCGGAACGCAATCTGCTGCCGGTCAACGGCACCCGCGAGGCGCTTTTTTCCATCGTGCAGGCCGTGGTCGATCCGGCACCCAAGAATCGATCCAAGCCGGTGGTGCTGATGCCCAACCCCTTCTATCAGATCTATGAAGGTGCGGCGATCATGGCCAATGCCGAGCCGGTCTACATGAACGCCAGCGAGGTTGAGGGGTTCCTGCCCGATTTCGGCGCCCTACCCCCCTCCCTGCTCGATCGGGTGCAGCTTTTGTATCTCTGCACCCCCTCCAATCCCACCGGCGCCGCCTTCTCGTTGGAGCGTCTCCAGACCTTGATCCAACTCGCGGACCGTCATGATTTCGTCATCGTCTCGGATGAGTGTTACTCGGAGATCTGGTATCAAACCCCGCCTCCCGGCATTCTCGAGGCAGCCTGGCGCGCGGGTCGCCGGGACTTTTCCCGGTGTCTTTCGTTCCAGTCGCTCTCCAAGCGTTCCAATTTGCCTGGCGCGCGCAGTGGTTTCGTGGCCGGGGATGCCTCGATCCTGAAAAAATACCTGCAACTGCGCACCTATACCGGCTGCTCCACCCCGCCGTTCATCCAGCGTGCCTCCATCGCCGCTTGGCTTGACGAGTCCCATGTGGAGGACAATCGGGTGATTTACCGTCAAAAACTGGCCGAGGCGTTGGAGATCCTTTCGCCGGTGTTGCCGGTCAAGGCGCCGGATGCCGGATTTTATCTCTGGCTCAAGGTGCCATCGGGTGGAGAACGGTTTGCCCATCGGCTTTACGAGCGGTACAATGTGACGGTGTTGCCGGGTGCCTATCTGAGTCGTGCCAACGGGCTTGCCACCCATCCGTCCGCTGCCGGGAATCCGGGTGAGGCGTGTGTGCGGGTGGCGATGGTGGCCTCGGTGGAGGAGAATCGCGAGGCGATGCGGCGGATCGCGGCGTGTGCCAGGGAGTTGCAGGCAGGCAATTGACGGATGAAACGGACAGGGGCCCATGGCCCCTGGTGATCGAACAGTCTGCCGGAGGCGGCTTTACCACCGTGAGCCCTGCGCCCTGCGTCGTTGCCAAAAAGCGACAACGACGCAGGGCGAATCCACCGCGCGCTTGCGCCCTGTTTCGCAAAAGGCGCGAGAAAGGGCTTATCGTGAAGAGCGCGCGAAAGACAAAAGACTATAAGTCGCGGGGCTCTGCCCCGCCACCGCCGGGGACGACAAGCGTCCCCGGACCCCCGTGATCCTTTTTTCCCACCCCCACCCAAGGAGTCACCCACCGTGTCGGATCTTCGCCACCTCATCGAAGAGGCCTGGGAAAATCGCGCCAACATCGGCCCGGATTGCGATCCCACCCTGCGCCAGGCCATCCTGCAAGTCATCGACGCCCTGGACGCAGGCCAACTGCGCGTGGCCGAACCGGTCCCGGCTGACGCCCCAATCCCGGACGACGCCACCCACGGCTGGATGGTCAATCAATGGGTCAAAAAAGCCGTGCTGCTGTTTTTCAAGATCCATGACAACGAACCCATGAACGCCGGCGAGGCCCGCTGGTTCGACAAAGTGCCGCTCAAGTTCTCGAAATGGAAGAAAAAACAATTCCGTGAGGCCGGCATCCGCGTCGTCCCTTCGGCCATCGCCCGCAAAGGGAGCTATCTGGCCCCCAAAGTGGTGCTCATGCCCTCCTACGTCAACATCGGCGCCTACGTCGATTCCGGCACCATGGTCGATACCTGGTCCACTGTCGGCTCCTGCGCCCAGATCGGCAAGAACGTCCACCTCTCCGGCGGCGTCGGCATTGGCGGAGTGCTCGAACCGCTGCAAGCCAACCCGGTGATCATCGAGGATGCGTGTTTCATCGGCGCCCGCGCCGAAGTGGCCGAAGGGGTGATCGTCGGTCGCGGCTCGGTGATCTCCATGGGGGTCTATCTCGGCGCCTCGACCCGCATCATCAACCGCGCCACAGGAGAAGTTCACTTAGGTTATGTTCCGCCCTACTCGGTGGTAGTCTCCGGCACCATGCCCGGCAAACCCCTGCCCGACGGCCAGCCGGGACCGAACCTCTACTGCGCGGTGATCGTGAAGACCGTGGACGAGCGCACCCGCTCCAAGACCGGCATCAACGAGCTGTTGCGGGAGTTTTAAACCGCCTTGGAAGGTGTAATTTTTATTGGTGAAAAAAAAAGAAAGTCTGGGAGATCCCTCTCCCAGGGTTTTGCCCTTGGATCCCACCAGGGGGATCATCCCCCTGGATCCTTGATCATGGAACGACGCATCCCGTGATGGGTGCGCTTTAAAGTCAAAAGCACAATCAGAAACAAAACCTCGGAGGCTCTGCCTCCGAACCTCCACCCGGGACCTTCGGTCCCCAGACCCCTGCGACCATTTGCCCCCTACAACATCCCCAACACCCCCGGCAGCCACAGGGAGATGGCCGGCACGTAGGTGACCAGCAGCAGAAAAACCACCATGACCATCATCCACGGCAGACAGGCGACGGTCACCTCGGAGAGCCCCTTGTGGGTGATGCCGCTGGCGATATACAGGTTGAGCCCCACGGGCGGGGTCACCATGCCGATCTCCATGTTGACGGTGAGGATGATGCCGAAGTGGATCGGATGGATGCCCAGCCGCATGGCCACCGGATAGAGCAACGGAGCCATGATGAGGATGATGGACGAGGGTTCCATGAAATCCCCGGCCAGGATCAGAAGCAGGTTGACCGCCAGAAGGAACATGATCGGTCCGAAGCCCTGATCGAGCATCCAGGCGCTCAAGGTCTGGGGGATGTTCTCATAGGTCAAGAGGAACGAGAAGAGAATCGCGTTGGTGATGATGTAGAGCAGCATGGCGCTCATGTTGGCCGATTCGAGCAACACGCGCGGCACGTCGGAGAGTTTCAGATCGCGGTAAACGAACACGGCGACGAAAAACGAATAAACCGCGCTGACGGCGGCGGCCTCGGTGGGGGTGAACAGCCCCGAGTAGATCCCCCCCATGACCACGACGATGAGCGACAGCCCCCATACGCTGTCGCGAAAGGCAGCGCCGCGCTCGGCCCAGGAGGCCTTGGGTTGACGGGGATAATCGTGCCGCCAGGCGCGGAACCAGGTGAGCAGGGCGAGCATGGTCGCCAGCAGGATGCCCGGCACCACCCCGGCCATGAACATCGCCCCCACCGAGGTGCTGGTGGAAACCGAGTACATGACCATGACGATCGAGGGTGGAATGAGGATGCCCAACGCGCCGGAGGTGCTGATGACGCCGGTGCCGAACTCCCAGGGAAAGCCGGCGCGCACCATGGCGGGCATGAGGATCGAGCCGATGGCCACCACGGTGGCCGGCGAGGAGCCGGAAATGGCGGCGAACAGGGCGCAGGCAAGCACGGCGGAAAGGCCGAGGCCGCCGGGAAGGTGCCCCACCATGTCGGTGGCGAAACGGATCATGCGTCGGGCGACGCCGCCGTGGGTGAGGAAGCTGCCCGCCAGCACGAAGAACGGGATGGCCATGATCTCGAACCGCTCGATGCCGGTGAACAGCTTGAGCGCCACGGCTTCGATGGGCACGTTGGTCAGGGCAACCATGTAGAGGAGCACGGTCAGGCCGAGGGCGATGGAGATCGGCATGCCGGTGATCAGCAGCACGGCCAGCAGGCTGAAAATGATGATCGAGGTCATGCCTTGGCCTCCTCGGTCTCGATGCCGGCCACATGGGCATGATCGACATGCGGCAGCCGCCCGGTTTTCTGATAGGCGAAAGCCACCTGCACGAATCGGAAGCACATGAGATAGGAGCCGAGGGGGATGCAGAGGTAGATGATCCACATGGGAAGTTCCATGTCCGGGGAGATCTGATCGGTGCGGCTCATCAGCAGGACGAAATGGGCGCCGAGGGTGCCGATGATCCCGGTGAAGGCGGCGCCGCTCATCAGGCCGAAGATCACCACCTTGTGTTTGAGGCGCTCCTCGAGCCGGTTGACCAGCACGTCCACGCCGACGTGGATGCCGGTGCGCACCCCGTAGGCGGCGCCGAACTTGGCCATCCAGATGAACAGATAGATGCAGAGTTCCTGGGCCCAGCTGGTGCTGAAGCGGGCCATGAAGTCGTGCAGGAACGAAACGCCCAGGGCATAGCGGTGGACCACCGCCACGAAGACGATCAGCGTGGCGGCGGCCATGAGAATGGTGATGATGGCCTCTTCGAGGGAATCGAGAAGTTTCAGCATGTCGCGGTCGATCCGCTCACGGCTTGGACGGATCGAAACCGGTGGCCATGTGGATCGACTGGATCAGCTCCGCGCCGATGCGGTTGGCCATCTCCTGATGGACCTTGACCAGCGCCTTTTTCCAGGCGGCGCGCTGCTCGTTGGTCAGCAGGGCGACCTGGGTCTTGCCAGACTGGCGGACCGCCTCGACGGCGCTGTCGTTCTCTTGTTTGGCGATCTGGTTGGCATAGACCGTGGCATCGGCCAGGGCGCGATCGAGCTGGGTACGCACTTCGGGGGGCAGGCCTTCCCAGAACGCCTTGTTGACGATCACCGCGTAGCCGAGGTAGCCGTGATCGGAGAGGGTCATGTGTTTCTGCACCTCGTGCATTTTCTGGGTGTAGAAGTTGGAAGCGGGATTTTCGGTGCCGTCCACGACGCCGGTCTGGAGCGCCTGATAGACTTCAGAGAAGGCCATGACCTGGGGATTGCCGCCCAGGGCGCGCATCTGGGCGTCGAGCACCTTGGAGGATTGGATGCGCAGCTTGAGACCCTTGAAATCCTCGACATTCTTCAAGGGCTTGTTGGCGCTCATCTGCTTGAAGCCGTTGTCCCAATAGGCGAGACCCAGGATCCCCTTGGGAGAGAGCTTGGCGAGCAGGGCCTGACCGATCGGGCCGTAGGTGATCTTGTGGAGCTGTTCGTAGTTGTCGAACAGGAAGGGTAGATCGAAGACCTCGAACTCCTTGACCCCCAGGGGACCGAATTTGGCCAGGGAGGGGGCGAGCATCTGCACCGTGCCCATCTGCACGGCTTCCAACTCCTCTTTGTCCTTGAAGAGCTGACTGTTGGGGTAGACCTCGACCTTGACCCGATCCTTGGTGTAGCTGGCGGCGAGTTCCGCGAATTTGTCGGCGGCCTTGCCCTTGGGGGTATCCTTGGCCACGACGTGGCTGAATTTGATGGAGATTTGATCTCCGGCCCAAGCCGTTCCGCCCAGGGTGACCCACGTCATGGCCATGATCCCAATACCGATGCGCCAAATTTTCATAGTGATGAGATCCTCGCGTCAGGGGAAGGGAAAGATAAATTTCTACGTGGCAAGCATAAAGGAAAGTAAGCGCGCGTCAAGGAAAGCGCGGCTCAATCCCGCAATTCCCGCCCGGTCAGGCGCAGGAAAACATCCTCCAGACTGGCCGGTCGGGAGAGACAGATCAGCTCGTGGCGACCGCGCAGCCGGGCGCTCACCTCCGCGCCGTCGTCGCTGTGACAGTGCAGCGCATCGCCCACCCGCTCCAGGCGTCCGGGCAGATGGGAGAAGGCGTCCGGATCCAGAGGCGCGCCGATGCCGCGGATCTCCACCACCTCGGGTTCGACGTGGGCGCGGATCAGGGCCGACGGTGAATCCATGGCCAGGATGCGACCCTGATCGATGATCATCAGCCGGTCACAGAGTCGGGCCGCCTCTTCCATGTAATGGGTGGTGAGAAAGAGGGTGGTGCCCTGATTCTTCAGCGCGGAGAGTCGCTGCCAGATCAGATGGCGCGCCTGGGGGTCGAGGCCGGTGGTCGGTTCGTCGAGGATGAGGAGTTCCGGTTCGTTCACCAGCGCACGCGCGATCACCAGACGACGCTTCATCCCCCCGGAGAGGGCACGCACCGCCTGATCGCGTCGTTCGGAGAGCTGGGCGACCTCCAGCAGAGGATCGATCCGCTCGCGGGCGGCACGGTCCGAAAGTCCGAAGTAACGTCCGTAGACCAGAAGATTTTCGGCCACGGTCAGGTCGTCATCGAGGTTGTCCTCCTGAGGAACCACCCCGATGCGGCGATGGGCCTCGCCCCGACTCCGGTCGGCATGGGCCTCGAACAGAAACAGCTCACCCCCTTCCAGGGGGGTCAGGCCGGTGATCAGGCGCAGGGTGGTGGTTTTGCCCGCGCCGTTGGGACCGAGCATGCCGAAACACTCCCCGGCGCGCACCTCGAAGTCGATCTCGGCGACCACGGCGCGGCCTTGATAGCTTTTTCGCAAATTTTTGGCTCGAATCAACGCCCGTGCCATGGTTTGACGTTTCATCCTCGCTTGATTTATGGAAAAATGGCACTGTCACCAGTCCATGGAACGCCCATCCAGGCCGTTTTGCGACTGGGAGGGGGTCGATCCTCCTCCATCCCGCCAGTCTTCAGGTTCGTAACTTGGCATGATGGGGGGAAAACCCCCTCACCCCCCTTTACCATGGCCCTCCCTTCGGGAGTTCCACGGTAACGTGCAGATGGGGGGAGAACCCCCTCACCCCCCTTTACCATGGCCCTCCCTTCGGGAGTT
>NZ_JBZVFG010000065.1:0-17317 GCF_058402785.1 Candidatus Magnetaquiglobus sp. | reverse complement strand
CCGATTTTGGGCAACGACTCAGGGCGAATGGCACGTCAGCACATAAGCCGCCTCCTGCGGCTTTGTTTTTTTGGGCCGTGTTCGCGGGAACGTTTCGCAGATTGATGATGGGGGAGCCTCCCACTCCCCGATACAGTGGAACTCCCAAGGGGAGCGCCACTGTATCGACGCGAAACCTTCCCGCAGCCAAGGCGCGCGCAGCGATTCTTCGCATAAAAACGCGAAAAATCACTCGTTTCGAAGAGCGCGCGAAAGTCAGAAACAACACCTCGGAGGCTCTGCCTCCGAACCTCCGCAGGGACCTTGTGGTCCCCGGCCTCCTGCGATAGAGGGGGTCCTGAATAGTTGCATGAGCTGGAGATCGGTCCGTCGCGCGTGTCCTGACGTTTGAGAACAAGGGCGTGCCCGTTTTCATCGGGAGTCTGCGAGTTTGGGGTTACGAGTAACGCACCAGACGGAAACCCAGATCATCATGGGCCAAGCCGGACTCCACGCGCTGACGTCGGGCGGTTCGGCACTCCTTGGCCAGACAGGCGAAACCACTGCCGCGCACCACCCGCGCCTCGTCCACCACACCCGGTTGCGTGTTGCCGGCATGCGCGCGACCGGCGGCGAAATCGATCTGGAACCGGTCTTCGGTCCATTCCCGCACATTGCCCGCCATGTCGTACACCCCCCAGTCGTTGGGTTTCTTTTCGCCCACCGGACGGGATTGCCCGCCGGAGTTGCTTTTCAGCCAGGCGTAGTCGGTCATGCTCCAGTGGTCCTCGTCCCCGGAGATGAACGGCGCGGCCTGACCCGCCCGCGCGGCGAACTCCCATTCAATCTCCGTGGGCAGGCGCACGTTCAGGTGCTCGCCCAACATGCGATTGAACTGCCTCAAGAATTTCTGCACGTCGTTCCAGGAGACCCGCGCCACCGGATGGTTGATCTTGCTCTCCCGGTATTGTCCCGGTGGATAATCTCCCATCACCCGATGCCAGCGACCCCAGGTCATCAGATATTTGCTGATCCAGAACCCCTCGATACGCACATCCCGTTGCGGCAACTCCTCGGGTCGGCGTCCCGTCTCGCCGGGCGGGGAACCGATCCGGGCAACGCCCCCCGGCAGCCAGATGAACTCCATGCGCAACAGCGGATCGATCCACAAGGCTCCCCGTTTGCGCGGCGCCGCCGGCGCCTGTGGGGGCGCGGCGGGCGCGGGGGAGGGGGATGGCGCGGGGGGCGCGGCGGTCACCGGGGAGGGGGTGGCTGCGGCCACCACTTCGCGGGCTCGGGTCGAGAGTCCCGCCGGTCCATCGGGTCCGCCCGAGGTGCTGGCCACATCCCCGCGGGTGGGATGCAGCACCTCGCTCTTGCGCGCTTGCAGTTCGTCGGGATCGACCTGGGTGGCAAATTCGTTCATCGAAGCGATGAAGCTGCGCCAGCTGCTCTTCTTGCGGACTCCGCCGCATTCGACGCCACCCATCATGCCGGGTTCCGGCGGACGGAGGATGGTGGCGCCATCGCTGGCGTGGGCGGCCTCGCCGGAACTCCCATCCCCCATCAGTCTGAGTCGCCATTCGCGCACCGATTGCGGGCGCTCTTTTTCCAAAACCATCAACGCCCAGTCGATGGCCTGGAGAAAGGGGACGGAATAACGCTCCTTGCCGATCTCGACGGCGGGGGTGAGGGGGTCGGGTTCGCCGCGCAGGCGGGCCGAGATCCGTTTGGAGGCATCGATGGGTTTGTCCCCGGCGATGCAGCGGTAGAGCACGCCACCCATGGCGTAGATGTCGGACCAGGGTCCCTGCCGATCTCCCGACGAGTCGTACTGTTCGAACGGCGAATAGCCGAGGCTCAACAGGCTGGTCATCTGATCGCCCTGTCCGGCCACGGCCTGACGCGCGGAACCGAAATCCAGGATCACCGGCGTGCCGTCGGCGCGGATCAGGATGTTGGGCGGTTTGAGATCGCGATGGATGAAGGCGGATTTGTGCAGCAGTTCCAGGCCGTCGAGAAGCGGCGGCAGAATCCGTTTGATGGTCGGCTCGGGCAGCACCTTGCGCCGTTTGAGAATGGCGTCCAGCCCCTCGCCCTCGACGTACTCCATCACCATGTAGGCGGTGTTGGCGTTGCGGAAGAAGCTCACCACCCGCACGATGCTCGGATGGCGGAAACGGGCGACGATCTGGGCCTCTTTGAGGAAGCTGTCCAGCCCCCAATCAAAGGTTTTCTTGTCTTCCGGGGAGTTGGGCAGAACCTGACTCCCCTGGCGGCGCGAGGCGAAGGCCGTGGGGAGGTACTCCTTGATGGCCACCATCTGGTTCTGGTTGGTATCCCGACCCAGATAGGTGATCCCGAAGCCGCCCTTGCCCAACACCTGGATGATCTCGAACCAGAGCAGTTTCGAACCAGGGGGCAAGGCGCTGCTGAAGGGTTCCGAATTCATGAGACCCAGCCGGATGATGCGGATTCTTGGGGAGTGAACATGAACACCGTGGTCCTGACAAGCGCAAACGTACAAGATGGGGGGTGAACCGCCTCATGCCCGGCCCCGCGAGCCTTCCGACGGGTGTTCCACGTTGGAAGCCGGAATCCTCTGAAAAGAGATCAGCCGGGTCGCGACAGCGTGGACAGGCGGGCGCGCAGGGCACCGATCTGATCCTCCAGATGATCGTCCGGAAGCCCCTCTTCTTCGGCATCCAGCCTTTGAACTTTAGTCCGTTCCACTTCCGGGCGCAATGGAGATTGCACGCCCGCGGTTCCGGAGGTGGTTTCCAGGGACGGGTCGTGGCCGGTCCGTCCGATCAGACGCACCGATCCACCGTGTTCATCGCCCTCATCGCGGTGCCAGACGCTCTCCTCCTGCTCCTCGAGCGTCTCCTCGAGTTCCCAGGGGCGGGGGCGGCGTCGGGTCAGTCCCACCACCATGTCCCGACCATCGCGGATCCAGCTGGCAACGTGATCCATGCCATTCCGGCACATCGAGGTGATCCCCGCCGCCAGAACGATCCCTCCTTCCAGTAGGCGCACCCCGAACGGATGCTCCCCGGCGCTGGCGGCCAGGGCGCTGCGACGTTTCTGGGTTTCGCGCGCCGCCTGTTGTTGGGCCCGTTGCTCGATGCGCGCTCCCTCCTGGCGTACCTCGTGCAAGCGCACGCGCTGTCTGGGTTCGATCTTCTGGTTATCCAGAATCGAAGGACGTCCGGCCCGTTCGGCGATGCGTTCGGCAGGGAGCCGTTCGTTGGAGGCAGGGCGGAAACCGGGTTTGCGTTTGTTAAGGTTCATGGTCACTGATCCGTCGTTCCTTGCCGTCGATCCTTGGCCGAGACGCCTGGCCGTCGTTTTTTGGAAAAGTCGCTTGACGTCACCACCGATTCGGTTTACCACTAGAAACAAGGATGATTCGAGACGAGTTTATCATCTCAAATCGTGTAATTTACGGGATGGGGGGAGAACCCCCTCACCCCCCGTACCCTGGATCTCCCTTTGGGGGAGTTCCAGGGTAACTTGCGGGATGGGGGGAGACCCCCTCACCCCCCGTACCCTGGACCTCCCTTTGGGGGAGTTCCAGGGTAACTTGCGGGATGGGGGGAGAACCCCCTCACCCCCCGTACCCTGGACCTCCCTTTGGGGGAGTTCCAGGGTCAATATTTTCCAGGGTTCCGCGTCAGTCTGTGACGCATCCCCCACCAAGACATGAAGACAGGAGGTCTGCATGCTCCCATCCGCCCCCCACAGCCTCTCCCACCCCGAACTCGGTCATCTCACCCCCGACGAGGCCTATCGACTGGTTCAGCAACCCGGTACCCTGTTCATCGACATCCGTTCCGAGGTGGAGCATTTCTTTGTCGGCAGTCCGCCCGGGGTGGTCAACATTCCCTGGCAGGATGCCCCGGATTTCGAACTCAATCCGGATTTCGTCCCGGACGTGCTGCGTGCCGCCCGATCCAAGGATCGCACCCTTGTTCTGATCTGCCGTTCCGGTCACCGCTCCATCGATGCCGGCAACTGCCTGCTCAAGGAGGGGTTTCTCGCGGTCCACCACGTCCTCGAGGGGTTCGAGGGGGACCGGGATGAGCAACACCACCGTTCCAGCGTCAATGGCTGGCGTTTCCGCGGGCTTCCCTGGGTGCAGTGCTGAAACGGTCCTGCGCGTCGCGTCTCCCTGGAGCGGGTCAGCCGTTCAGGGAGCGCTGCGCGATCCCCAGCATCTCGGGAACCAGATAAATCAGAAATCCGATCACCGACAGCACCACCAGCAGCACCATGCCGCCCACCACATTCACGGTGAGATCCCCGAATCCGTCGGAACGGTTGCGCATGGCGGCGATGTCGCGCATCGACACCACCCCCATGAAACGTGGTCCGTTGAACACCACCAGATGACGGATGCGGTGTTCCTTCATCAGATCCAGGCTGTGTTTGCAGGTGGCATCGAATTCGACCCGTACCAGATTCCGGGTCATCACCTCATGGATCGGCGTCTGGGCGGGATCGCGTCGTTTGCCGACCACCCGCACCAGCAGATCGCGTTCGGTGAAATAGCCCACCACGCTTGCACCTTCCATCACCACCAGGGATCCGACCCCGCGGTTGACCATGATCTCCACCCCCTCGGAGACCGTGCGGTACTGGTTGACGGTGGCAACATCGTCCTGAATGGCGGTGGTGATCCGGCATGACATGATGTAAAGATCCTTGTTGGGCATCGGAACAGTGGCCCGTCGCGTCGGGGGTGGCCGTATTCGGAGGGCCATCCAAATCCGATGGTTCGAATGCGTGCGAACGAGCGTCAAAAAGGCGTAGGATCCGTGCCGGTCACCAGCTTTGTTGGCAGGGAATACGCAAATTTCATACCAATTTTAACACCCCCTTGTCCGCACCAATCCTGCCTGGCTGAATCGGGGCGTCGGCATGCGTGAACCTCCCGCTCGGGGAGCACGCATGCCGAATTGTTCCGTCACCCCGGTGCCGCTTCGCCGCGCGGACGGGCCGTGGTGCGCAGATGCAGCTCGCGCAGTTGCGCGGCATCCACCACCGACGGGGCCCTGGTGAGTGGACAGGCCGCCTTCTGCGTCTTCGGGAAGGCGATCACGTCGCGGATCGACTCCGCGCCAAGCATGATGGCCATCAACCGATCCAGGCCCAGGGCCAGGCCGCCGTGGGGCGGCGCGCCGAACTCCAGGGCGCGCAGCAGGAAGCCGAACTTCTCTTCCGCCTCTTCCGGGCCGATGGCCAGCAGTTCGAGCATGCGACGCTGCATCTGGGGGTCGTGGATACGGATCGAGCCACCACCCACCTCGCTGCCGTTGAGCACCAGGTCGTAGGCGCGGGAACGCACCTCGTCCACCCCCTCGGCACCTGCGGCGTTCATGCGGTCGAAGTCCTCCACCAGCGGCGCGGTGAACGGGTGGTGGACCGAGGTGAACCGTTTGGCCTCCGCGTCCCACTCCAGGAGCGGGAAGTCGGTCACCCAGGCAAACGAGAAGGGCGTATCGTCCATGATGTGACGCTCCCGGCCCAGTTTCACGCGCAGCCGTCCCAGGGATTCGTTCACCACCTTCAGACGGTCGGCGCCGAAGAAGAGCAGATCCCCGGTCTGAACCCCGGTCGCCGTGGCGATGGCGGTCAGTTCGGACTCGTTGAAGAACTTGACGATCGGCGACTGCCAGCCACCCTCGGCCCACGGACCGTTCACCTTGACCCAGGCCAGACCCTTGGCTCCGTAGATCGACACGAACTCGGTGCATTCGTCGATCTCCTTGCGGGTCAGGGCCGCGCCGCCCGGCACCCGCAACGCCTTGATCGCCCCCTGCTGTCCGCGCATGCCGGTCAGCTTTGCCGCGTCGGCGAACACCTTGAAACCGGTGCCGGCCAGCGTGGCGGTCAGATCGGTCAGTTGCATGCGGATGCGGGTGTCCGGGGCGTCCAGACCGTAGCGGTCCATCGCCTCGGCATAGGTCATGCGCGGAAAGGGGAGATTCAGACGGATGTCCAGCACCTCGGCGAACAGACGCGCCACCACCCGCTCGACCAGCCCGATCACCTGATCCGGATCCACGAAGCTCATCTCGAGATCGACCTGGGTGAACTCCGGCTGCCGGTCGGCGCGCAGATCTTCGTCACGGAAACAGCGGGTGATCTGGAAATAGCGATCATACCCGGAGATCATCAACAACTGCTTGAAAAGCTGCGGGGATTGCGGCAGGGCGTAAAACTCGCCGGGATTGACCCGCGACGGCACCAGATAGTCCCTCGCCCCCTCCGGGGTGCTGCGGGTGAGCATCGGGGTTTCGATCTCCAGAAAACCCTCCTCGTCCAGACCGCGCCGGATCGCCTGCATGGCCCGGTGACGGGCGATGAGGTTGCGTTGCATCTCCGGACGGCGCAGATCGAGAAACCGATGGGTCAACCGCACCGCCTCGCTCACCTCCTCGTCGAGCTGGAACGGCAGCACCGCCGCGGCGTTCAACAGGGTCACCCGCTCCACCCGCACCTCGATCAGACCGGTCGGGAGTTTGGTGTTTTCCGTCTCTGCCGGACGCCGCGCCACGATGCCTTCCACCTGAACCACATATTCGTTGCGCAGCACATGCGCCTGGCCATGGGATTGGCCATCCTCGGGGCTGAACACCACCTGCACCAGACCGGTACGGTCGCGCAGGTCCACGAAGATCACCCCGCCATGATCCCGACGCCGGTTCACCCAGCCGCACAGCGTCACCCGTTGACCGGTCAGGGATTCCCGCACGTCGTTGCAATAGTGACTACGCTCCATCACGCCTCTCCTTCGTCGTCCCTGGCATTTCCGGGCTCTCCATCGCCCTCCGACTCCTCCTCCATCAGCGGTTCACCCGCCTTGGCACGCTTCAAGGCATCCTCCACCAGTTCGAGCATGTAGGCCTGCTCCTGCTCGCGGAAGCCGGCACTCAGCTCCATGGCCCGTTCGTAGGAGGAGACCGCGCCCTCGAAATCGTCGCTGCCGTGGCGCAACAACCCGCGCAGGTAGTGGTTGAAGGGGTTGTCCGGCTTGCCGGCCAACGCCAGCTCGACCCACTCGCCAGCCCCGTCGAGATGGCCCTGGTCGATGTGGAAGGCGGCCAGTTTCTGCGCCACCTGCCATCCTTCGATCTTGCGCTGGCTCTTGTACTCTTCCAACAGGAACCGTTCCCCCTCGTCCGCCAGACCCGCCTCCACCAGCCACTCGGCGTAGCGGGCGATCCAGTAGTCGATCAACAGGAACGGATCTTCCCGATCGCCGTCGAGCATGCGCTTCAACAGGGTCAGGGCGGTATCGGTCTCGCCCTCCTTCTGATAGGCCGCCGCCATCTCGGCGAGGGCCAGCGGCGAACACTTCTCCACCGGCACGGTGTCGAGCAGATCCAGATCCGCCTCCCCGATGATGCGCGTGATCGCCATGGCCCGCATCATCGGGGTGGGGGAGCCGATCTTCCAGATCACCGAATCCTCGGATTCCAGGTGGCACTGCTTGAACTTCTTTCCCGATCCGCACGGGCAGGCATCGTTGCGACCGACCTTGGGGGGGCTCACCGGACGGGCCGGACGGGCCGAAAAACCGGTTTCCGGATGGGGCGCCATGGCCATCAGACGCTCGGCGAAGTATCGGAACCATTTGTAGAACGGTCCGTTTTCGGCCTGTTCGTCATCGGCCAGCCAGCGGGTCAAGGCTTCGACATCGTTCAGCCGCGCGGCCTCCACCAAGGCATTGACATAGATTTCCGGTTGATTGAGATCTTTGGGTGAACCCACGGCGCACAGCTCCTTCCTGAGTTGATGGGGAAAGCCTCCTTTTTAACGCATCTTGGAATATTATCCAAATGCTTTTGTCAACGCCAGTCTGGACAAAATCGAATTCTTGAAAAAAAATAGATTCCTTCGACCGGGTGACGCACAATCGTCCATCCTGGAACGTCACAACCACTCACTCGTGCCGGATGGATCAGGTTTTCCGGCGTTCATCGCTTGTTTTTCTTGGGAACCCCTCATGACGCTACGCACCCGTTTCGCCCCTTCGCCCACCGGCTTTCTGCATATCGGCGGCGCCCGCACCGCACTGTTCTGCCACCTGCACACCCGTCGCCATGGCGGTACCTTCATTCTGCGCATCGAGGACACCGATACCGAACGCTCGACGCAAGAGGCGGTGGATGTGATCCTCGAGGGGCTTGCCTGGATGGGGCTTTCGCCCGACGAGGGGCCTTTTTTTCAATCGGATCATACCCAACGCTATCTCGAAGTGGTGGACCGGATGCTTGCCGAAGGGCATGCCTACGTCTGCACCTGCTCGAAGGATCGGCTCGACACGGTGCGTGAGGAGCAGCGCGTCCGGGGCGACAAGCCCCGTTACGACGGCTTGTGCCGGGAGTTGAATCTGTCGCGCGGGGCGGTGCCGCATGTGATCCGCTTCAAGACCCCGCGCGACGGGGAGACCTCCTGGGAGGACATGATCCAGGGGACGATCCGCTTTGCCAACGACGAACTCGATGACCTCATCCTGGTCCGTTCGGACGGCTCCCCCACCTACAATCTGGCCGTGGCGGTGGATGATCACGACATGGGCATCACCCTGGTGATCCGCGGCGAGGATCACATCAGCAATACCCCCCGGCAGATGCACCTGTTTCGCGCCATGAGGTGGCCGATCCCGGAGTATGCCCACATGCCGCTTTTGCACGGCTCGGATGGCGCCAAGCTCTCCAAGCGCCACGGCGCGGTGTCGGTGTTGCAGTTCCGGGAGGAGGGATTTCTGCCGGATGCGATCAACAACTATCTCGTCCGCCTCGGCTGGTCCCACGGCGAACAGGAGATCTTCACCATGGCGGAGCTGCGCCGGCTCTTCGACGTGCGTGAACTGGGTCGCTCGGCGGCGATCTTCGACCGCGCCAAGCTTTCCTGGATCAACGGCCATCACATCCGCGCCGCCACGCCCGAACAGCTCGTGCCGGAGCTGGCTTTTCAGCTCGGTCGGCTCGGCATCGACCCGCTTCCCTCCCATGCCGATCTGGCGCGCATTCTGCCGGAGTTCCAGCCCCGCGCCGCCACCCTGGTGGAGATGGCCCAGAAGTGCCGGTTCCTGTTTATCGATTCGGTGCTTCCCTACGAGGAGAAGGCGGCCCGCAAGCATCTGACCCCCGCCACGCGCACTCCCCTGGCCGCCCTGGCCAATCATCTGTCCAGCCTGGGCGAATGGACCGTCCCGGCCATCGACGGGGTGTTCCAGGCCACCCTTTCCGCCCATGGCCTGACCATGGGACAGCTCGCCCAGCCGTTGCGTGTGGTCCTGACCGGAACCGCCGCCTCGCCGGGGATCGTCGAAACCCTGTGGATGCTCGGTCCGGCCAGGTGCCAGGCCCGCATCGGCGCCGGGCTGGCGGTGCTGGATGGAATGGGGTGAGGGATCAGGCGTCCGGATTCGGGAAGGTGCGTTCCGGCAGCGGGGGTGGCGGTGACCGACCCAACAGATGCGCATGCCAGTAGGACCAGGAACGTGCATCGATGATGCCGGGTGGGGCGTGGGCGAGCGCCTCCACGAAGCGTTCCTTTGGTACCTGACGTTCGATGAGCGTCAGATCCTCCCAGGTGGCGTAACGCATCGCATAGGCCAGAAAACGGACCGGATCGGCCAGGGCCGTGGCGGGTGGCTCGAACCAGATGATGCGTCGCGCCACGGTTTCCATCTCCGGAGTCAGGGGGATCGGTTCCGTGGTCGCGGCTTAAGGGTGGGGTGCGGCGTGGCCGGATGAGCTGGGCAGCGGCGCGGCGGGGGGCGGAACCGCGCGGACCGCCCGGATCAGTCGGTCCCGGACCGACTCTGGCAGTCGTTCCAGATCCCCGTCCCCGAAATGACACAACGCTTTCAAGGTCAACAGAGGGTTGAAACAGGTTCCGTAAATGGCGGATGCCGCTCCCAGGGCTCGTGACAGATCGATCGCCCCTGTCGCGAGAATCGCGTCGATATCCAGATGGTCCTTGCACTCCGCCCGTTTCTGCACCACCGCCATCTTCATCCCGGCCAGATCTGGCAGCGAGGCCACCAGGAGATTGTTCTCGGTGCTGAGGTGTCCTGGTTGCAGTTGTCGGATTTGGGGCAGCGCGAAAAAGGAGAGCCGGACCGGTCCATCCCGGTCCACGCGCACGGTGAGGGTGTTGGTCTCCCGTTGCAGAACCTCACGGACGCTCAGGCAGACCAGATCGTTGAGCAGGTGGTCCGGATCAAAGGGGGTGCGGCTGAAAAAATTAAAATCAACCGAATGTCGATGCCCGAGGTGCAGGGCGATGGCGGTTCCACCAAACAGGGTGAAAGGTCTCGGAATCTCCCGCAACGCCGGCCACAGGCGGCGTTGCGGGAGAGGGAGGATCTCCAGACAGGGGGTAGGGGTCGGGAGACATGCGCGGGAGATCGGTTACTGTTCGCTTTCGAAGTCCAACCCGATGCCGCGCGGGTTGATGCGCGCCACGGTGCAGGGGAACGAGACTTCGTAGGTGGAGCCCTCCTCATGCATTTCCAGGAATACCACCCCCTTGTCGCCCACCACGATCTCCCCGGTGGGTTGAGTGGTTTCCATGAAGGCGCCGCTCATGCTCACATCGGCGGTATGGCCTTGATAGACCTGTCCCAGGGCGATTTCCAGGCGGATCCTGGTGTGGAACGGAAAACGGGCCTCGGCCCTGGGGCGTTCGGCCACTTCGGTTGCGGTTGAGACGGTCGCGGCTGGAACGGGTGAATCCGAGGTCATGGGGTTCTCCTTGGATGGTGACAGGATGTTTCGATAACGCGCTTCCCATTCTGGACCCAAATTCCATCGGACGCAATCACGCCAGTGATTTCGAGGCGATCTCGTAGCTGTTGCGCGACAGGCCGGGCAAGGTGACGATGGTGTCGATGGCCTGGCGCATCGCCTCGCGCCGGCGCGGCTCGAACTGCCGCCAGCGGGTCAGGGCGCCGACCAGATTGGCGGCGATCTGCGGGTTGTGCGGATCCAGATCCCGGATCAGCTCGGTGAGGAAGCGATATCCCGAGCCGGACGGGTCGTGGAAACAGACCAGGTTGCCGCGGCAGTAGGTGCCGACCAGGGCGCGAATGCGGTTGGGATTGCGCGGGTTGTAGGCCGGATGGGACATGAGTCCCTGGACCCGCGCCAGGGTGTCGGGCAGGGGGGCCATGGCCTGGATGGAGAACCACTTGTCCATGGCGAGCGGATTGTTCCGCCAGCGGTGTTCCATGGCGGCCAGAAGCGCCTCGGCTTCGGGACGACCGGTATGCACCAGGGGCACGAGTCCGCCCATGCGATCGGTCATGTTGTCGGCCTGCCGCACCTGATCCGCGGCCATGCGCGCCGCCAGGTCGTTGTCCGGATCGGCCAGGAGCAGGCCGAGCATGAAATTTTTCAAGGTGCGCTTGCCGATCGCTTCGCCGCTGACCCGATAGGGTCCGGGGGTGAGGTGCGCGGCGTGGAGCGCCAACAGGGTATCCCGGCAGTCGTGGGCCAGGCGACGGCGCAGGCTCTCGCGTACCGTGAACAGGGCGCCGGGATCGGCCTCCGGCATCGCCTCGATCAGCACGCCGATCCCCGGCAGGGTGATGGCCAGGCTCTTCATGGCCGGATCGAGATCCGGGGAGGTCAAGGTGGCGGCAAAGGCGGCCACAAAGGAGTCCGGGGTCTCGAAGGGGTGGTCGGGCAGGGCGCGGGCTCCCTCCACCAGGATGCGCATGGCCAGTTGTTGACCCGCGTCCCAACGGTTGAAGGGGTCGTTGTCCGCGCCCCAGGCCAGGGCCAGGTCGTCGTTGGAGAGGGGGCTGTTCAGCTTGACCGGCGCCGAGAAGCCGCGCAACAGCGAGGCCAGAGGCGGGCGCGGGATGTTCTTGAAACGGTAGGTCCCGACCGGTTTGCTCACCTCCAGAACCCGCTCAAGCGGAGCGTTTTCCGGGCTTTCTCCTTCCAGGATCAGCGGCAGGGGGGCACGGGTGTCGCGATCGAGCAGGGCCATGGCCAGGGGGATCACCAGAGGCTCGCCCGCTTCGCTTTGGCCGTGGGCGCGACACTGTTGCATCACGGTGATCTCCAGCACTTTCGCGTCGGGGTCGTGTTGCTGACGGATGGTCAACTCCGGGGTGCCGGCCTGGCGATACCAGCGCGAAAACGGTCCCAGATCCCGCCCCGAGGCGGTTTGCAGGGCGTCCAGGAACGCCTCGACCGTCACCGCCTGTCCGTCGTGACGCGCGAAGAAGAGATCCATGCCGCGACGGAAGGTCTCCTTTCCGAGCAGCGTCAACAGCATGCGCACCACCTCGGCACCCTTGTTGTAGACCGTGGTGGTGTAAAAATTGTTGATCTCCATGTAGGAATCCGGACGCACCGGATGGGCGGTCGGTCCGGCATCCTCCGGGAACTGGAAGGCGCGCAGGCTCTGCACGTCGCGGATCCGCTCCACCGGTCGCGATCCCACATCCGCCGAGAACTCCTGATCGCGGAAGATGGTCAACCCCTCCTTGAGACTCAGCTGGAACCAGTCGCGGCAGGTGATGCGGTTGCCGGTCCAGTTGTGGAAATACTCGTGGGCGATGACGCTTTCGATATCCTCGTAGTTGGAATCCGTGGCGGTTTCCGGATCGGCGAGCACGTAGACGGCGTTGAAGATGTTGAGCCCCTTGTTCTCCATGGCTCCGGAGTTGAAATCGTTGACCGCCACGATCATGTAGCGGTCCAGATCGTACTCCCGTCCGAAGCGTTCTTCGTCCCAGCGCATCGACTTCTCCAACGAAGCCAGGGCATGGGCACAGCGTTCGGCGTTTTCCGGCTCGACCCAGATCTGCAAGGTGACCGGGCGTCCGGATGCGGTGGTGAAGGGCCCTTCGTGGCAGGAGAGATCGCCCGCCACCAGCGCGAACAGATAGGCCGGTTTGGGATGGGGATCTTCCCAGAGGGCGAAGTGACGGCCTTTTTCCAACGCGCCGCTCTCGATCAGGTTGCCGTTGGAGAGCAGCACCGGATAGCGGACGCGTTCGGCCTCGAGGCGCACGGTGAAGCGGGCCATCACATCCGGGCGGTCCGGGTAGAAGGTGATCTTGCGGAACCCTTCCGCCTCGCATTGGGTGCAGAAGAGCCCGCGCGAGCGGTAGAGCCCTTCCAGGGAGAGGTTGGTTTCCGGATGGATGCGGGTGGTGATCTCCAGGGTGAAGCGCTCCGGCGCATCGGGTAGGGTGAGATGTTCCGAATCCAGCGTGTACCCCCCGGTGGACAACGGTTCGCCGTCCAAACGGATTGCGATCAGCTCCAGCTCGCGCCCGTCGAGCCGCACGGCGCGTTGGTTCGCAGGTGCGTCCGGATTGCGGCGCAGGGTCATGCGGGAGGCGACCAGGGTTTCGGTCTCGTCGAGGTGAAAATCGAGGTGGATCGTCTCGACGAGGTACGCCGGCGGGGTGTAGTCGGCCAGACGGGTGATCTCTTTGGGTTTGTCGCTCATGATGGCTCGATGCGTAGGATCAGACAATGGAGTCATTGCTGGTATGTGAAATGATACTTTGAGATTCGATACAAATGCATAGGATGGAAACGGAGGTCAAGGAGCATTTTTATAAGTGCGATCAGAAAATCAGGTTGGAGGCTGCGTGCGTGACACAGAGGATGTCAAAAGGCTGTTTGGTCTATGCTGAACAGCCTTTTGACGAGAGCGGATACGTTAGCTTGCGCCCTGAATGATCGCATGAATTTCGTCCCATTCAGACTTGGTAAGCCCCATCTCGTTAAGGTTGAAATGAGATAGTCTGTGAACTAGAAATGTAGTGATATGGGACTTGAGTTTCTTGCGATCATAAATTGTTGATATTTTTGAAAGACGTGCAAGCGCAAGTGCTGCTGCGGCACGAGTTTCTTTAGGGTTGGTGTCTATTATAAAAATATCAACCAGATTTTCAGGTTTAAAATCTGAAAGTGATTTTTCTTGGATGGGTGAATTTTGCTCCTGGATATGCTTCCACCAGGTAGAAAGCCCCCAGATCATCAACAGCTTCCGCATGTCCTGATCAGGGCTGTTTTGTTGATCTGCCGTTGTCCAACAATTCATGGCGGTTAGAGGTTTGGTGTTGGATTGTTCACTATCTTTCTGACTGCTGGCAATTTCGCAAGACCAGAACAAAGACATTCCCAGGTCGCGACCAGAGGATTTTACTGTTTCGATTTGAGTTGACGGGTCGGTTTTAATGGTGATAAGGAGGTCGTTTATCTGATTGTTAAGATCTCTTATAGTGTTGATCTGCAATTCGCCGTATTCTTCATTGAGTACACATTGTGTTTCTGGATCTTTAAAATCTTTTTCTCCGAATATCATTTGAAAAACTTCAAAAGCGTGATGTAAATTCTTTTTTGTTCTCCCCCTGATCCGTTTTGTATATCTTCCGGAATTGTTATTGATCTTCCATTTGTCATCATTGTAACGGAGTTCCCCGGCAATACGTGCCGGTCCACCACCCGTCAGATTTGGATGTCCCAAGGAGTCGTCTTCTCCTACCTTCCACTCCTGACCGATGACAAGTGTCCCTTCATGATCGATAAGCCAGATGTATTCTCCTTCAGTATCAAGCGTCCAGTTCTCCTTCTCCATGCGTTCCTTGGTGCTTTGTAAGTGCAATTTGCTGTACTCTTTCCGAGTAATAAAATAGACTTCACGAGGTTCTGCTTCCTCGTTTGTATTGTGCCGTGCGTTGGATGGATCAACAATAAGCAGATCAGATCCAGAGCAACCATTACTACAGTCAGATTTTTTATCGTTTTTTTGATCAGATTCGGTCTTGATCGAGTAGTGGCATCTTTTCTCGTGAGCTTTGATCATGCCTGGATAGTAACTGGCGCCATACCAATCATCCAAAGTGGGTGGGCTTGAGATTGACTGTTCGACAATCTGCTCACGCCAGCGGATCAATATCGGGTGCTCATCTTTCTTCAGTTTACCCAGCGGAGATCGTGGGGAGAAAAATCCCTCTGGAATTAATCTGGATGCCAAATCATGCAACCATGGCCAATAGACCATGACCTTAAGGACCATGTTGGAGGGGCGTGCATCTGTGGCATCGATCAGAATGTCCATGATCCTGTGTCCTCCGCTCCATGCGGTGGCACGCCAAAGGTAAAGGGGCAGACTCTTGATGAGTATCCGTGCAGCTGAACCATCAACGGGCTGACAATTTTTGTCACGGAACTGAAGACGAAGTTCTTCTTTCAGATTGTTGACATGATAAAGTTTTATATCCCACAAATATCCTGGAAATCTCTCTGTATTGTTAATGTATGCTTCACGATTCGAGTCGTTCTTCCAAGGGCAGAAACTGTACAAGTTTCCAAGCAACATGTTTTTTTCCAATGATTTTTCGGCAGCATGTTTATAGATGATATGGAGGTCATTGGTAAAATGCCAAGCCAGATTTTCTACAACAGACAAATGAACCCGAATTTGGTGATCCAAAGCAAGTAGTATGTGGTTTGGTAGGCGTATTTTGTCGGGTATTGCGTTAAATTCAATCGTCTCGATTGAATTTATAATGCTTTCATGATTGTCTTTCGGTGTGATGTGGTCTAAATATTCATTGGTATTATCTTTATTGTTTCTACCATCTTTTCCCCAATCAATGTCAATAGGCCTGGATAGGCGATGACGTGCACATAGAATGAACGGGCCGGCTTGATCATCATGACCAATCAGATAGTTCATGGAATCTGATACGGAACGAATCCCGATTGATTTATCATTGAGTGAACTGTACCCATAGTCGCTATCCCAATCATGTTCTGCTGAGTTCCACTTTTCACATCCGAAGAGGGCAACGGCATGCAGGGCTTGAGAGATGTAAAGGGGTGCGGAGTCAGTATTGCTTGCAGTTGTTGAATTTTTTTGTTCAGTAGCTTTGTCAAACAGTGCAATCCCAAGAATTGGGGCCGACAGTTTTTTGCGTGCATAGGCGTGTACGATCCGCATGACCCCGTTGATGCTTTTTTGCGAAGTTTGGGACAATTTGTCGCAATGATTCGTATGTGGCCAGTACTCAGGAACCAGATTGACATGGTATGGTTCAAGTCCCTGTTCCCGAATGGCCATGGCCATCATTTTTGTGGTGAGTCCGGCGTTTGGAAAAATTGGCTTGGCTGTCGGCGTGCCATTGTGGGCAATCTGGGTGATTTGGGCGGGTGATGGATACCTGGGATTGTTGATGTCGAGACCGGCTGAATGAAATTGAACCGTCAGGGCAGTTGTTGCGCAAGCCGAAACTACCTGGTCTTGTTCGGCCCAGGCAATCGTATCCCGAACCTCCATGGGTAGCCCAAACATTCCTACTGTATAGGAGCGCAGCAGGGCGAGGTTGAAGCGTGATTGCAGATGTTTCCACGGAAAGCCCATGACCATCTTTGCCAAAAATGTGCGTGGCTGTTTTCTGATAACCAGATAAGCAGCGTAATCCTGCTTCATTTTTTTTGTGAATTCATCAAGATGCTGTTCACCAGTTAGAGTGCGTGCGATCGCTCCAGCAGGATAGGTGTCCAAGAGGATATGAATTCTCAGGCAATAACGTGCATAACTTTGAAAAGAAAAAACTTCGAATTCGGCATAGTCCTGGAGGTGGGAACGATCAACATATTCAGATTCAACGATCATCGTGATGGCATGAACTTCACCGTCTCCAATTTTCTGTGGCGGTTTCAGAGAACAGAGCCCTCTGTGAATCATTTTGAGTTGCGGCTTTTCGGCGACGTCACTGATGGGTTGTCCGATGTGGGTTGCGATGACATGGCATAAGCTGCTGAAACTGTATGCAATGACTTGAAAATCAGTTCTTGATTCATTATTGCTCATGGTTTGATTCGGCCTGCTCTCAGTTGTGTTGAGTTCTTCCGGTCTTTGCATGGTTTTCGGAGAACACCATTAGGAAACCGTCTATAGCTTGTTACGAAGCGTTACATAACCAATATTAAATCATCAAGATTATTTAAGGTAATTAAATAAACTTATATAATCAATT
Organism: Candidatus Magnetaquiglobus sp.; assembly: GCF_058402785.1. Classification (NCBI taxonomy): domain Bacteria; kingdom Pseudomonadati; phylum Pseudomonadota; class Magnetococcia; order Magnetococcales; family Candidatus Magnetaquicoccaceae; genus Candidatus Magnetaquiglobus; species Candidatus Magnetaquiglobus sp. The sequence continues at coordinate 303 of NZ_JBZVFG010000065.1, read as the reverse complement.
TTTAGTGTTTGCTTTTGGTGTTATCCCCCCAAATGGGGGGAGGGGCGCCTATTGCAGAAGGGAATTCCAGGAATTTATTGCCGGGTCTCAGTGATGGTATAAAGAAAGGGTTTGGACCACTGTTGCACGGTGTCCTGGCATGCGACTTGGTAATGATGCATGCTTGATCAGTCAATCCCTTGACGTTAAAATTGTTATGACATGGGCGTTGCCTGTCAATGTCAGGTGGCATCTACCCAGTTGAGGCGTTTGTATTGCTTCTCTTCGACATGGAGATTTGATAAGATTGCGTTAGCTCCACTT
>NZ_JBZVFG010000064.1:0-17504 GCF_058402785.1 Candidatus Magnetaquiglobus sp. | reverse complement strand
CCTCATCGGGGGCAAGTTAAACTTCACCCTACCCACGTGAAACAGCGAGGAGCCTATTATTAATTGCGCGCAACTTCAACAAAGAAATTCCTATCACTTGCTCTAATAATAAATTTGACGCAGATAAGGCTCAATATAAGATGTAAATTGATTGTTATTGGCCTAACAGTGAAAATATTATCAAATATGACTAGGTTGGCTGCTGGAGAGACTCTTGCGCGGTGAAATCAAATCCCGGTTCTCCAGAAATCTCGTTCAAGGGAAAAAGTTCTCGGAATTGCTTGCAAACGGGAAAAATCGGGGGACACCATACCAAAATCGGGGAAAAATCGGGGGACACCATACCAAAATCGGGGAAAAATCGGGGGACACCATACCAAAATCGGGGGACACCATACCGCCACAAAATCGGGGGACACCATACCTCGCAAAATCGCCAAAATCGGGGGACACCATACCTCGCAAAATCGCCAAAATCGGGGGACACCACGCCAAAATCGGGGGACACCATACCTCGCAAAATCGCCAAAATCGGGGGACACCACGCCAAAATCGGGGGACACCATACCTCGCAAAATCGCCAAAATCGGGGGACACCCAAAATCGGGGGACAAAATCGGGGGACACCATACCGATTAAATTAAAATCGGGGGACACCATACCGATTAAATTGATCGTCATCAGTATTAAATTAAAATCGGGGGACACCATACCGATTAAATTGATCGTCATCAGTATTTCTTTGTACTTGTCAAGACTTGATCTGACAAATGCGACCTATGCGACAGCCCGTTTGTCTGTGTGATGAAGTCTTGCCTACTACACGTCATTTTACAAAAAAATGGCGATTTTCGACTCCCGTAGGTCCGGTTCCCAACCGGGTACGTTTTCAAACTGGCGTAGCTGTCTATTGAAAATCTTGGATATTTTTTCACAAAAAAAAGCCGCCATGAAAGAGCGGCTTTGAAGGCAAGAAAATCTTGTAAAACTTTAATGGTGAACCAAGACGAACGTTCCAAACCCAATTCTCCGTCTTTTTGTGCAGTGCAATACGGAGAAAGTTTGAGTGCCGCTTGGTCAGCAATTGATACTGTGATCGAATATCATATTGATTTTGTTATTTGTTGTCTGGCATCTCAAAATTGCTCCATGGGCCAAAGACACCTCTGGAGCATTTGAGTCTGCGATTTGATGTTGCTGGCAGATCCTGTTTTTTCTGGTCCAGAAGGACAGGTTCTGGACCAGAAGGGCAGGGGGTCACGATGCAAAGACTTCCTCTACGGAGTTGGCGAAAACGAAATTGTCACTCCATATTTCGATCAGATCCAGATCCGCTGCCTTTACCTTCTCCGTTACCCAATCTGGCGTCTGGCCAAATTTGCGGCGCATTTGCTTTAAGAGCATGGAAGCGGCTTCTTCCTGGCGGCCTCTCTGCTCGCCAATCTGAATCCCTTCTTGCCGGCCTTCTTGCCGGCCTATCGCTACCCACTCCGGTTTGCCCTTGGCCATGATCTCTTGCGCGAATTGGGACATCATTTCATATTCCTCCTCGGGTTTGATGCGACGAACCACCTGCCGCACCTGATCTTCATTCAGATTTTGGAATGTCGTCAACAGATAGAGCAGCACCGGCAGCAGGAGTTCCGGGGCTTCCATCAAGGCATCCACAATCTGATCCAACGCCACCATTTGGACCTCGGGATCACGGGTACCATATTTGAGTGCCAGCAGACCGGCACGCAGTTGCGCATGTCTGGAGAGTTCCCGGTCCGGGATCGGTCCCAGGTCGGCTACCGGAAATCGAAAATTCAGCAGCCATGGCTGCAAAGCCTCATCCGCATCGACAAGGGCCAGGAACTCGTTCGGAATGCGCCACTCCTGCGCGCCATGGTACACCAGCAAGGGAAGCACGGCTGGCAGTCGTGTCCAATGCTCGTTCTCCCGTACCTTTTGTTCCAAAAAGGCCGAAATGCCTCGATACATCTGCCAGGCGACCTTGTCATCCTTGTAGCTCTTATGCTCGATCAGAACATAAAAGCATACCGGTTTGCCGCTGATCGTCCTGGCCTCGAACAGACGATCCGAAAAGTAGGGACGCAGGTTCTCCTCGACAAAACTGCCTTCGATTAGTTGCGGCGGCTCGGAGGACAACAACCGCGACACCTCCGGCGGCAAACGCTCCCGCAGCAAAGCACCCGCCGTCTCCGGCGTAGACAGCAGTACCCGGAACAGGCGGTCATGGGGTTGGGTGATCTCGCTCATTGGGCAAGTATATCAGACTCACCCGGCAATCCGCCAGCAACGAGTGATGTCATGTGGTTGATGGCACCCCTTCTGGAAAAATGCAAGGCTCAGCCGCACCGGTTGGGTTCAGATTCGTATCTACGGGGATCACCATCGTCACCAACCCAAAACAACCCTCCTGCTCGGTTGGATCTCGGAGGGGGTAATACACCTTATCCCCAGATTCTGATGCCCATGGCCCTGGGGAGACCACAGGGACTCGTCAAAGTCGGCTGGCGCATGAGTCATAATCCCAGGAAGCGCAGGGCCTGCCATGGTTTGGCAGCGAATTCCCGGGTGACATAAGCGATTTCCTGCCAACCTGCCAATCTGAGTAGTCCGATGGTGAGGTTGCGCAGGCAAGCCATCATCTGAGGGCCATGACCTGCACGGATTTGGGAACGGTCCTCGTCGAAAGTGACATCACGGACGTGGTGAGAGCTGTTCTCAATGGACCAGTGTCCCCTGTTGCAGGATAGGAGGTACTCGGGCGAGCCCCTTTCAGGCGGCAGACTGGTGCAGCCGTAGGCGAATTCGGTGGTGGATTTGCCTGTCTTGAGATTCAGGACGTCTCTCCGAATTGTGAAGAACTGCTGGATGTGCGGCAGAGGGACGTGTTCGACAAAACGAGTGGAAGTCCAAATGGAGCGAGTTTCCTGACGTCCATGGCCCCTATCGGTGGTCTGGAATTGGACAGGTCCCTCCTCAAGTTGCAAACGGGCGATGGTGCCGAGCACCGTTGGCTGATTGGCCTTGACCGTGAAGAGGAAATCCGCTTTTTTCTCTTCAACAATGAATTCAATGGTTTTTTTGAGCGTGGATGGCATCTGCCGTGATCAGGCGACCTTCCAGTTCAAGATCGGTCAACAGGGGACGAACAGCGGTGATCTCATTGGATTTGTCGGCGATGGGAATCTGAGCCAGAGTGCTGCCCTGTCGATGGAGGAAGGCGGAGAGCAGATGAGATGGTGATGACGAGGGGGCGGTGATTCTGAAGGAGGGCAAGGAGATTTCTTCCGACAGCCTGCAAAGTCCGTTTGATCCAGATGCCAGCTACGATGGCCACAAAGGTGTGGGGTATCAGGCGCAGTTGAGCGAGACCTGCGCGGCGGACAATCCGATCCAGGTGATCACCAGGGTGGATGTGGAGTCGGCGCACAGGAGTGATCAGCACGCCATCATCCCGGCGCTGGATGATCTGGAGAAACGGGAGATTTCGCCAGAAGAGATGTTCGCGGACACATCGTACAACAGCGGAGACAACCTGCTGGAAGCGGCGGAACGGGGCGTGAATCTGATCGCCCCGACTCCCGGCAAGGCGGATCCCAACGTAATCGGACTGGGCCATTTTGACCTGGACTTGAACAAGATGCGTGTGCGGGCCTGTCCCGAAGGCGCGGAGCCAGTCCGCTCACGGCTTGGCAAGGATGGTCGGACCCGGAATCTGCGTTTCGATGCGGAACGCTGCGCTGCTTGTCCCTTGGTGGATGACTGTCCGGCAGGACGGCAGGGAGGACGATTAAGGGTGCATCCGCGCGATATCGCCACGGCCTACAGTCGGGTGCGGGAAGAGAGCGACTGGTTCAAGAAGGCGTATGCCATCCGCGCCGGGATAGAATCGACCAACGCGGAGTGCAAGACAGCGCACGGTTTGGACAAAGTGTGGACTCGTAGCCTTCAACGCGTGGGGTTTGCAGTCAGGATGAAGGCGCTGGCCTGCAACGTGAAACGATTCCTACGCCACAGTTGCGCCCGAATGCTGGAACAAGTACCGGAAATGGTTACAAATGCGGTGTAAAGAGGGGGAAATCCCCTCGTTTGGAGGCGAAAACAGGGCTCTCAAACGCAACAACCCCGGAAAACCGTTCAAACTGCCTTGGCAACGCCAGAAGCGGCTGGGTGATCACAGAGTTGACGGCTTTCTTTCGGGGGACTCTAGATAGGGCGGATGCCGTGGGAACGGCGGAAGTTAGTTTCAATCCCCTTTCAGGCGGGGCGATTACTGCAGGCCATGAAGGATGTGGTAGAAGCTGTTCGCAAGGCACGGTTTCAATCCCCTTTCAGGCGGGGCGATTACTGCAGCCTTCACCTCCGGCGGTACTGTGACCGTGAAGACCGGGGAGTTTCAATCCCCTTTCAGGCGGGGCGATTACTGCAGAACACCCACGGTGTGCTCTGTGGGCCGACATGGGAACAGGTTTCAATCCCCTTTCAGGCGGGGCGATTACTGCAGAGTATAGCAATGCAGGGACTGCTTATCTCGCACCCTGGCGGTGTTTCAATCCCCTTTCAGGCGGGGCGATTACTGCAGCTGACAGACCCGGTGGTCGGTGGCCCTGGCGGAACGTCAAGTTTCAATCCCCTTTCAGGCGGGGCGATTACTGCAGGATGGCGAGGGGGAGATTATTCGTACCTATAGCTTCTCGTTTCAATCCCCTTTCAGGCGGGGCGATTACTGCAGCAAATCAGGACAACCATCAACGCTCTTGCGGAAGCTGAACGTTTCAATCCCCTTTCAGGCGGGGCGATTACTGCAGACCATCCAAGAGCACGGTCTGTATCTCTTGCTTGCCGGTAGTTTCAATCCCCTTTCAGGCGGGGCGATTACTGCAGACAAGCTGAAAACCAGTGGCGGATATGCCGCTGCCTATGGTTTCAATCCCCTTTCAGGCGGGGCGATTACTGCAGAAGTCAATAAGACCGGAATCGGTTGGGATGAGGCAACAGTTTCAATCCCCTTTCAGGCGGGGCGATTACTGCAGATCGCTGCTATGCCGTACACTGCAAACAACCTGTTATCAGTTTCAATCCCCTTTCAGGCGGGGCGATTACTGCAGGCGCTCAAAGAACAATTGACAAACTCAAACATGCGATGGCGGTTTCAATCCCCTTTCAGGCGGGGCGATTACTGCAGGACCAATCACCCGGCCTTCGCCACTACCCGCATGAGCAATGTTTCAATCCCCTTTCAGGCGGGGCGATTACTGCAGAAGGTTAAATGGTAGCAAGGGCGACTCTGCTACCTCCTTGTTTCAATCCCCTTTCAGGCGGGGCGATTACTGCAGATAACAAGCAACCAAACAAGCAACCCAAGGAGTAAGAAGTTTCAATCCCCTTTCAGGCGGGGCGATTACTGCAGAGAGAAAATCGGTGTTGGGGTTGGGGAGGAGTTCTGGATTGTTTCAATCCCCTTTCAGGCGGGGCGATTACTGCAGACAACGACAATGGAAAGAAATAGCATCATCGATCAGTGTGGTTTCAATCCCCTTTCAGGCGGGGCGATTACTGCAGATTGCGCATTATCTTAACACCAACGACAAGGACAAGGACAGTTTCAATCCCCTTTCAGGCGGGGCGATTACTGCAGCTTGAAAGGTTGCAAGCGGAGATGCTTGCCGCGATGCCCTGTTTCAATCCCCTTTCAGGCGGGGCGATTACTGCAGAGTGCAGATTGCGCACTATCTTAACAACACCAACGAGCAGTTTCAATCCCCTTTCAGGCGGGGCGATTACTGCAGCAATGATCAGGGCATTACCATACACAGCTAACAATTTGTGTTTCAATCCCCTTTCAGGCGGGGCGATTACTGCAGATTTTTGGCGTGACCCGCGCGGCAGTAAGCCAGTGGTCAAAGTTTCAATCCCCTTTCAGGCGGGGCGATTACTGCAGTCGACGAGGAATGGCGCGATTCTGAGGCCAAAATCCTGGGTTTCAATCCCCTTTCAGGCGGGGCGATTACTGCAGTCCGGGTCATGCAAGATTTTGATTCAGTGAAAAAAAACGACCATGATTTCGTAATCTCATATTCCATAGATCTCCACAGATTTCTCTCCAAGTGACAAGCCCAACATGAATCCATATTTTATTCCACTTTTCAAACATCTAAAAGCAGTCGTAACCTATAGGGGATGCTCATCGCATTCCGGTTACGAGCGCTCGCCATTACACGACAAACACCACTTCCTCGCCCGGATTCGGACCTGGAATTCCAAGACGCCTGATCTTTTCGGTGCAGGTTCCGCACAATTGGTAAATCCGAACGGTATCTTTCTTGGCATGAATGATGTTCAAGATATCCTCAATCATATGCTGCACGAGTTCTGGCTCCAAGACGGCTTCAAAGACGCTTTTCTGAATTCTATCCCCGTACAGATCCAGGCTGGCCGCCAGTTTGCGTCTGCGTTTGTTGTTGGTGATATCATAGCAGATAGAATACCGTTGTCGATTCATGATAGGGCAGAGTCCTTCAAATAAAACGGACGGTACTCCTCTTCTTGGCGCAGCGCCATGGCCAATCGATTGACCTGTCTTTTGATCATGCCCATTGAGCTCATGCTCTCACCCGCATCATCTCGCAAGGGACGCTCCAAAAACTCTCCCCACGCCTTGAAAAAGTGCTTGAGCCCCTCTCGTGTCAAACGCACCCCTCCAGCATCCGGATCCGGTTCGAACATCAAGGGCTGAACCACCCGCAGGTTGCAAACGCGCATCACGAACCGATCCACCACCGCATGTCGGAACTCTTCGAGCAGATCCAGTGCCAGACTGGCTCTTCCTGCTCGCGGTTCATGCAGAAAGCCGATTGCCGGATCCAGCCCACGAGCTTCCAGATGACCGGCAATCGCATTACCCAGCAACACATAGCCAAAAGAGAGCAATGCATTGGCTGGATCCGGTGGCGGGCGTCGTTGTCGCACCGTGAACCGGATTTCACTCCGGAATCCATGCATCAGCATGGAAAAATAGTGTGCCGCCATGTTTCCTTCATGCCCCAACAGTTCCGTCTTCTGAGCACAAGCGGCCAGACGCCCGTATTGTTCGGACAGTTCTCGCAGAACCTGCGACAGATCTTCCAATCCCGACTGATTCGAACGGATCATGCGCAACACGGCCATTGCATTCACACATTTGGCAGCAAGCACGGTGCGCGCCATATGCAACGCATAGTCGGCATCGGTCAATGCCCGATACTGCGCCAGACGCAAATCACCACTGCGTGCCATTTCCGGGACCATGCGCCCCAAAAAACGACCATTCCAGGAAAACCACGCGATCCCAATGCCATGCTCCAGACAGAGATGCATGGCATCCACCGTCATGTGAACCCGCCCGATCAAGGCCACCAACTCCAACCGATGCGGCTCGACCTTCAACAACAGGCGAGGGTTGCCACGGCTGTCGGTCGAGTCATGTGCAGCCGTAACGTGCAACACCCCGGAGGAAAACCGCACCGTGGAACCCGGTTCGGTCACATAAAGCGTTGGCATGACTTTAGTAATCCAAAAATTCCGGAGTGCGGGCCAATCGCAGCCAAGTGTCCCGCTCTTGCGGCATGCCTTCGGCAAGCAACACCCTTTCCTCCAATTGTGTGTAGAACCTTTTCACACTCTCCTCCTCCGGGGCCTGGGCCTGAAAGCCGTGAATCAATACGCTGGCATTGCGGGCCCTTGCACTTAAAATCGACGAGTTACCCAGTTCGATCAACACCTCGGCCAAAGGATCCTGCAACCGCTTCAAAAGACCCGTAACCCGTTCCCTGGGTGCTTGCAATTTGCCATCCCTGGTCCTGGATAGTGGGACATCTCCTTTCTTCTCGATGTGTTGTTGATACTTCTGAATCATCGAATCCTCGGGTTCCAGTGCCGACGAGTCATAGCCATGAACAAACAAACGCATCTGTCCAGCCATCTCCAATACCCGATAGGCGCGCACCACGGCATCTTCCAGTTGTTGATGACGCAGACGCCGGTGACCGTTGGCCCAGATATCCACCATCAGTCGGCTTAAATAGGGCGCCTTGCGCTTTCGGCATACATCAGGATCCGTTCCCTCCGGGAATCGGACCGCCAACCGCTCCACCCAATCCAGAACCTCATTCGAGGGATGAAACCGTTGCCAGCGTGGGGTGATCTCCTCACGATTCGGCAGAGAGACCGCATGTGCAGCCCGATAATTCAGCCGATCCCATGCCTCATAAAAGCGGGCCAGGGCACGGGCATCCCGCAATTCATCATGAAACTTCTCTGGCCAGTGAAGACGGATCAACGGGTGCGAAGGATCGGGCAACAGATCCAGCACAGCAGCAAAGTTGCCGTGCCGGAACATTTCGAGCGCGTCATCGAGACGGTGCGCAGCCATGATCAGCGTGGTTTGAAACCGGGAGAATCGCTCGTTGCCAGGGAGCACCATGCCGCGCTGGTCACGCAGACCTGTGATATAGCGGAGATACGGCACATCACGACGTACTGCCGCCAAAATCAACGCCGCACTCATCATCTTGGTGCCGCGGGTGGGATCCACCTCGATGATCAACCGGCCAGAATGAGGCTTCAAATCGTTCAAGATGCGATCAAAATGGTCAAAACACCGATCCGCGTCATCCTCATCCCCTTCCCTGGGCAAGGGGTGTACCTCGACCGGCAGTGGCGCCAACGCCTGCTTGACTTCGTGTGCCCATTCGGCAGTGACCCGCGATGGAAGCAGAATCACCCGCGACCATGGGCCATCGCGTTCCACCGAAACACGCAACGGACGATAGAGCGTCTCTTCTCGCCGCTCCGCATCGCCGGTTCCTACCGTCAGCACCAACACCTTTTCACGCACCATTTCATCCATCATGGCTGTCCACTCTCCCTCAAAGGCGTATCCAGACGCATACATCCCAAGCCGAACGTGGCATTCTTGCCAACATGCAGCCACTGACCCAGATAAAGATGGTGCCAGAACGGCTCCAACGGTCCAGAAAGCTGCCAACTACCCACCACGCCACCCAAGGCCATGGTCTGATTCTGACGCGCGGAACGTCGTGTCCAGTCGCGCCAATAAAGACGCCCACGGGCATCGATCCCCTCAGCCTGGCGGGCCAGATCAGCATAATCGGCCTCCATCACCTGCCCGCCGTGCAAATACACCATCTGGCTGACACGACGCATCAGCGCGACCAACAGATCCCTTGGGGTCACCTTTTCCGGTCCCAGGGGTGAGCCATTCTTCTGGATACGGGTGGGGGTCAGCAGGGTCAAGGTGAGCGCCGAGAACTCCGGCCAAGGCGGCACGTTCAGCCGGGTGGCGTGGTCACGGAGCACCCCGGATTCAGGGGTAAAAATCTCCGACTCCCCGTCCGTCTCGACCAACAACACCCTCCGCAGCAACGCCGTACCGTTCCCAGGCCCAACACCTCGTGCCAACGCCCTCTGCCAGGCCAGGATAATTAACGCCAACTGCGCCAACGCCTTGCCCACCAGCACCATATGCCATTCCAACCGCTCCCCGGGCCGATACTCCCGCTCGCCCCACTCCGGCGGCTCGATGACATACGGGTTCGGTGTGACCCCCATCCCCTTTTCTCCCGCATCGACCATCGGCGACGGGGTTTCGAACAGCAACGGATAAGGACAGGTGCGCCACAACCCGCATCCCGGACATTCGCTCTGCCCAGTCATGCAGACCACCCCGCGCAATGCGGCGCCAAACACCCCGCGCAACGCCGAGCCGGCATACTCCGGCAGACGCAAAGGGGTCTGCACCTCCCACTCGAAGCGGTAGCGCGCCAAAGGGATGGTCATCTGCTGAGCGTTCATGTCAGACTCGCACGCAGAGGATCGAGCAAATTCTTCAGCTTCTTGGCATCCACGCCCTTCAACTTGGCCGGCAACTCCTGTTCGCACACAGACATCAACGCATGCTTCTCATCCTCAAGCCACTCTTCAGTCCGTGCACTTTTGATCAACTTGTTCGCCTCGGCCCAAAGCGTGCCGCTAACAGGTTGTTGAATCGAAACTTTGCTGATCGATCGACGAAACTCATCCACCTTCCTTCGATTCGGCGTCATGCTGGCCAGTCGGACCTCCTGGGCCACCTTTTCAGCCTCCAGACGCGCCTGATCGGCCTGCCGTTGGGCCTCTTGTTGGCGCTTGATGACCTCTACTGCGCGCCATTGGGCCAATTTTTTGTCAGATGCTTGCAAACGTCCACCACGGTCGTTGACAAAAGATTGAGACAACTCGACCAATTCAGGAACCGATTCGCTCAAGGGCAAGCGACCAGGACCATCCAACTCCACCAACAGCCAACCGAATGGAAGCAGGTCGAAATCCTGCTTTTCCCGCCCCGCCGCCATCCAGACCGTAGTGGCTCGTGGTCCCCACGTCGGTGGTTTACCTTTTCCTGCCATGATCTTGATATGTCGTGCACCGTTCAAAGTGACGGACTCAGCGCCGGAATGACGCCCGACCCGCAGCAAAAACGTACCCCCGTTTGCCAACAAACGTTGCAAATTGCCTCCTTCCAACGATTGCCGCAGCGTTTTCATCCACCGCTCAGGCAATAAATCGTGCATTTCTTTCAACTCTCTCTTCAAATGGTCTATGTAAAACCGATTGCATTTTTCCATCACAAATTGTCGGTCCCATTGCCTGTTGAGCGGTGGCAATTGATGCGCATGTTTTTCGAATGCCTGTCTGGTGTCCAGAAACCCCCAGTCGGCAACCAAAAATTCCAACGCCAACGGCGAGAGAGACTCCAAAATCTGATACGGTCCCCGCCCGCTGCCACCAGAGACCTTGCGATTGACGGCGAAAACAATCTCGCCGCACTCGCGGTCATCCCCAGGCATGGCATCCCCGACCTGGATCAATCGCATGGGATCCAATTCAAATTTTTCTGGCAGACAGCCTTGCAGTGAAGTCGGTATGGGACGGAGCTTCTTCCAATCTCCTCTCCTTTCGGATGCTGTGCTATCCAGCAGCGACTTGCCTCCATGCACCGCATCGAGCAGTGCCGTGCGCATCGCTCCTTTCAGGCTGGATCCTGGCAATATGGGACGAGAATCGGTCGCGACATGCGCCATACGTTCAATGAACAGTCTGTTTTGATCTCCTGTGGCAGCCTGCATAATCTTGCCAACCCGCTTATCATAAAATTCCTGTATCCCATCCCCCACAAGCAAGCGACGCTCGTATTGCGCAATCAAGGAATCTTTTTGATCGTAAAAAAATTTCTGAATACTCTGAATGAGATGATCCGCCCGATCCACAATTTCCAACAGTTTCTTTCGAGCCTCCGGATCCATGGCCAGCGCCGACACGGGATCGAAAGAATAAAATACACCTTCATCCATCACATAGTGAGTCGGTTCATAATCCTCGCCACACCCGACATGCACCGGTGAAAGAGTGGAAAGAATCAGACGGTCATATTGCTTGAATGATTCAGGCATGCTTGATCTCCCCGCCATTCTCGACCCGTATCCCGACCACGGGCGCGTATCCCTGCTGCACGGTGCCAGATATCGACCCCGAGACCCCTCCGATGCCTCGACCCACGAAACTCCGGGCGACAAACTTGGACATGGGCATCAATACCGCCCCGGCCTGCGCCAAGAGCACCGGCTGTTTGAAGGGGTGTCCGGTTACCGCCGCGATATCTCCATGACGGCCAAAACGGGTAAAGACTTGATACCAACTCTTTTCCGCATCGAACCCGCCCCCCTGCGGAGCGCAGAAACCCAGGGTCAACCAGGCGTTGCTGTGGTCTTGAGAGGGCAACGCCTGCTCCACGAAACTCTCCAAAGCGAACTTGCCCAGACCCGTGCTGGCATCCTTGCCAAACCCTGTCAAAGCGATATCCCGCAGGGCTCTCTCCAACTCCGACGCCGACAACCGCTCCGGATCGAACAGCAGCCAGAGCTCCAGTTTAGCCCCCACCGGAAACCAGATCTGCTCCACCTGATACGGAGCAAACCCTTCCCCAGTGGTCCCGGTCAACCGGTTGATGGCGTTGTGCGGTTGGGGACGGCTGAGGCGCTCGGCAGGCCATACCTGTTCTTCCGTTTTGCAGAGCGTCACCCACTCGGAAAGAGGTCGCGGCCACGCCTCGCGGGGCAGCCAGATTCTCTTTTTCTCCTGCTTCCGGTCATGCCCCTCCTGGCGCGTCGCCACCCCTCCTCGCGGAAGGTGCGGTCGCGGCCAGCAACTGGCAGGAAAGCCGTCCGAAACCACCAAAAAGGGCTGACCAGAGGTGTACCCCTCCAGCCGTTGGGTCAACCAAGCATCTCCATGCCGATTGCGCAACGCCCAACAGAGTTGACCGAAAAGCGTATCCCCATGAAGCGGGGTGGCAAACGCCGTTTGCGGGATAATGGTGGCAAGTCGTGTTTTCATGGAATTTATCCGTACTTTCACCAGGGTTTCGCGGCTGTGAGCTTTTCCTGCCACGGATCGGACAAAACGAATTTCACCCGTCCATAACCCCGGGATCCAGAACCACCCAAAGCATCCATCTCCAATAATTTCATGCCGATCAACAGCGTCTCCAGCAACTTGTCCTCACCTGCAAGATCCAACTGTTTGACAGAAAGCCGGAAATCAAACCTGGCACCGGCTGGCACCCGTTCGGTGTTGCGGGGATGCTCGGCCACGCCACGCACCCGGTCGATGGTGTTTTCCATTTTGGTTTCGGTGAGTGACAAAGCGCGGGCTTGGATCTGCTTGACCCACGCCTTTTCCAACTGGCAATCCGAAAAGGCCAATCGGCTGGGCCCGATCTCTTCCGCCTGCTCATCGGTCAGTTGATCGGAAACCCCGAACAGCTTGAGAATATGCCGGGCTTCGTCTCGATCTGGCGCATCCTCCAATTTGCCAAACGCCATCGGTCTACCGCCATTGACCCCCGCCAACCCGGCCCGCCACTCCAGCAGACTGCGAATCTTGCCCTTGAGGCTGCTGCCGGGGAGATAAGGCTCGTTGGTGTGGGGATGGCGAATCACCGGACTGTCCGATCCGCCGATGTGCATCTCCGTGTTGCCGCTGCCGATATGCAGGCCGGTGAGGATTTCGATTGTGCCGGTTATTTCAATAATCTCAACGAGTCGCATGGTTCTCTCCCCGGTTCTAATTGGTACGCAGTTCTTTGTAGAAACCCATGACGGCTTCCATGAACAACTTGAAGTGCCTCATGGTCTCTGGACTATTCACTTGGCTCAGACAATGACGCAGGAGATCGACAAAATTTTTATCTACAAGAGAGTTCCTACCCTTGGCATAAGCCGCCTTTGCATTCAGCATCCGTATGAACGGCAGCATGTCACCAAACTTTGACGAATCTGCCTCCACTTTCTCTGCCCACAAACAAATTTCATTATAAAATCGTCTCAATTGCGTGGGCTTGTTCGGGGAATACCTAGCCGGATCCCGACCCGCCAGAGTCACAGCCACACTCTTTGCTACCTGATCAAACAAATCCGCATGGATGGGTTCCAACAGAATTCTGCTCGTATCCAATTGCTCAACATCTTGTTGCGACATTATGACACCTCCCGACGTTGATAAAGATAAGTGAATAAAGAAATCTTATAATCCCCCCCATTCTCGGAAATCCTCTTGCCGATCTTTTTCACGAACTCTCCCTGGAATACCGGCTTTCGTTGTTCCTCGTCTTTCAACTTGTCCACCACAAAACGCCAACTCCGATAGGTGAACCAGGAGCGCCAGATACCATCCTCGGGATGGTTGCGGGCCCGTTCCGCCTTGTCGCACAAATGGAGCAACCCATAGAGATAGGCGGTGCTCAGTTCGACCGCATGTTCATTCTGGAGCCAAGCGACCAACTCCGCCAACTCCCGTTCCCCTGCCAGCAACTCACCGAATTTTTCCCAACGCACGGTGCGATTCCAGCAGGTGACCGCATCCTTTTTACCCTCTTTGTGCGCCTTGGCTCGATGGAGCGCCTCTTCCGCCATACCGGCCAGAGCTGGCACCGGAATGCCCGGCTTGGCCATGGCCAGACCGGCGGAAAAATGCAAAGCCGGATTCCGTCCCACATAGCGGGAAAACTCTCTGCGCATGGCGTCGGCCAAGCGGATCTGCTCCAGCCAGGGGCCGATCAGAAAAAAATCATCCCCGCCGGCAAAGACCGTATAAGTATTCTGGTACGCATCAGCGCATTTCCAAGGAAGCCAGATGGCAAAAAAAGCATTCACCTGGCGACTCAGGGATGCCATGCGAGCAAAGGTTGGGGTCTCCAGACCTTCCTTGAAGATCATGCCCAGGTTATCCACATCCCCCTTGAGAATCCCCAGTGCCGCGACACCGCGACGCACGCCGCTCTTGTCCTCCGGCATCAGACACGCTTCAGCCATCTCCTCGAAACTAACGATCTCCCCATCTCTTCTCGGCACATAACCGTTGATGGCCCGTCGGGCATAGCCATTCCACAAGGGCTGTTGTGCATCAAGGGGCGGTGAAAAATCCCACTCCCGCAGCACCTCCCCGACATCTTCAGTCCCGAACCCCACCCGATAGCCCAACAGATTAAACTCGCCTGCCTGGGCCCGACCAATGCGCAACCGACTCTGTTGCACCAGTTGCTTGCCGATTTCTTGTTGATTCACACACAACGCGCACCCTTCATCCCGCGATTGGGCCGGAGCCTTGCCGCAGTGCTGGCACGCACCCTGCGCATAGTCATGACCAAACACCAACGGCACCATACCGGAACCACACAGATCAAATCGCCTCAATTTGCACCTCTGCAAATCCTGGAAAAGTCGCTCAACCAAGTACTTGAAGCGATCTTTCACAAAATCCTGCCGTTTAGCCCTGGTACTGGCCAAACCGATCCCACCCTGGCCAAAAGTGTGGTGCAGAAACCAGGAATCCAACGCATCACGCACCCTGTCGAGACGCTCTTGGGCATCCGGCAGATTGGGGGCTACGATCAAAAATTTGCCGGCGGCATTGGTGATCTGGCTGACCGGAGGGAGGGAAAATGCCTCCAGAATCTTCAAGGCTGCCAACTCGGTCAGCAAAGAGACATAAAAGGAGCGACCACGCAGCAGCTTGGCCGCTCCTTTGACCTTCTCCCCCTCTCCGGAGAAGATAAAAGACTGGATCCCAAAAAAATCACCCTGAATCAACAAAAATTCCGGCTCATCCCCCTCGTCCCATGATTTCCACGCCTGTTCGGAAAAACGGGCCTTGATGGTGTCCAACTCCTCGTGATGGCGCCACAAGGCTACCGCCAGGGCCGCTGTCGCCTTGGAGTGATCGTACAGGGAGACATCCGCCGGAATCGACAAAAATCCCCCTCCCGGCTTTTTGGTCGCAGTGGCAGAAGGAATGGCATGGGTGAAGGTGAGATACAGAGTATCAAAATGATCCAACCACACCGGCCAGGAGTCCCGGGTTGACGACGGTATCTTTTGAATCCCCGTCATGAACTGCTCCCACAACGCGGCATACTCTTCCCTGGCGGTAGAGTCGGAAATCTCCGTGTCCGCAACCGGGAAAAGGGTCTCCGGGGCCATGGCCCGCAACGGCAAGCGATGGCGTGGCACGGACAATCTGTGGCGTGGGCTGTCGAAGAGAGCCTCGCTTCTCGGATTCACACTCTCAAGAATGGACCACTGCCGCGCCTGACGGTGGTTAATCCGTCTGCCCTGTTCTTCCCTTTCATCCTCTGCACGATTATAATCATTATCGAAATGACTACGCTCGAAACCAGAAGCCAAACGGTCGGCACAGGCGATGATCCGTTGCAATGGTGTTTCAGGCTTGTGATGCATGGCCGCGCCGTTAATCAGGGAGTCATCAACTTTTCCTAGGCCAAAGGGGGTAACCTCCCCATCGTTGATCGGGGGCAGAAACGGCTCAATGCGATCCATCCCAATGCCTGTATGGGCCGCATGCCCATGGGAATAACGCCCATCCCAAAGCGGACAATAGATTGTTCGATTGCTATCCAGGTCGGATGGGATCACTCCCGACCGTTCGGCAAACTTGCCCAGATCATGCATCAGAGCAGCCAGGGCAACACGGCAGGAGGCCTGTAACAGGGTCTTTTCATCCATTGGGCTACACCTCGTCGTCTGTTATTCTTAAACATCCAGGATCCATGGACATTCCGTACTCTCTGCCCCCGCGAGCCGGTCGAGAGAATACGCGACCTGGATGCGCTGTTCCCAGCAGTGACTTGAGTTTGGATACCGCATGTGTAATCTTGATTTTTAACTCAGTAAATACAACCTTTCCGTATCGGTCCCTGGGAACCAAACCGCTTTCCCTGAAACCTGATTGCTCCCCCGTGACATCCAGGTAAGCTCTTTCCAAACCCTCGATCCAGGCATCCTGATCCAAATCACGCCCTGGAATCCAGCCATCCTGGTGCGGTCCACGCCCTTCCAAACGACACCTGGCGAAAAACAGAAGGATCGCAAATTCCTTGGGAGGAACGGTTATCTCCCCGCCATGATGACGTACCAAACGTTGGCCCACGTCAATACTCAACACCGGATTCAGACTCTCCACCTCACGCTGAACCCGATTGCAGGCAATTTCCAACGAAATAGCGCCACGACGCGTCTCCTCATCCAACAGGGTACGCAGACGGATCAAAGGGATGTCGATCATCTCAACTCGCGCATCCCCGGTATTAAGAAACACCACGCCATGCCCCGATTTATGGACCGCAAGGCTTACCGGTTGAGGCGGAGGATAAAAGAACTCAGCCAAATTCTCGAACTCCGGGGAGACAAGCAAATGCACCAGTCGATCCTCGGAACGGGCCAGCAGACCAAACACCTGGGCAAACAGCACCGCCATATCTTTGCGTCCTCCCGCAACGCAAGCCACCACTGGCAGCTCACCCTCACCACACCACGCCGCCAACCTTTCGAACAGCCCATTCATCGCCGCCATGCCCACGCCTACTTCCGCAGTACGTCCAGGCCACAATGGGTAGATTCCCTCTCTGTCAAAATCGATCCTGTTGCGATTGAAACCATAGTCACGACAAAAACGATCCAACGGAGGATCCGGGCCAAACAATAAAGCATTACTTACCGCATCGACCCCTTCATGACTGGTTAATACAGAAACTCTCTTTATATCCAAACAGGTTCGCTCCATAAGCAAATATAACGCCTCTGTAATCACCTGAGGAGTCAAACCAACTAAAATAATTAAATGGCAATCCTTGATATATTTATTATTGTCCATGTTTTAGCACCAAAAATCATCTTATGAAACCATCTAACCATCAACAAATTAACATATTAAGACAACGGATCAACCATAAAAAAATTGCGACCACATGGCGTCACATATTCTGATCCTGATTCCGCTCGGTATTCGATGCTCGATCCCTGGATAGGGACTCGTCAAAGTCGGGTGGCGCATGAGTCATAATCCCAGGAAGCGCAGGGCCTGCCATGGTTTGGCAGCGA